>JAZGEG010000054.1:0-4319 GCA_036478655.1 Candidatus Aenigmatarchaeota archaeon
ACCTCTCCTATTGGTTTTTAAAGAGGGGTATGTCCGAGAGTTTCAGGGAGGTTTATAAAGTATGGGGAAGTATTCTGTTCTTGGTGTCGTGATACTCTTTCTGATATTCCTGGGTCTTTACTGGTTCGGGGTCGTCAGCGGTTACTGGATAACCATGATAGCGATCATATTCATAATAGTGGGGATTGTCGTGGGCTTCCTTATTCTCGGTTCGGGCAGCGAGAACATGTGGATAGGGGTTCCGCTCTTCATTTTCGGGGTCATTTTGCTTCTGATAATCTGGCTTTTCCCGATATAGGGTTTTCTGGCCGGGAAAACATTTAAAAGCCCCTGAAGGAAAAATAAAGGTTTATGCCCGTGAAAAAAGTCATGAATGAGGTCGATCTCAAAAAGGTTGAGGGTTGGCTCGGAGAAAGTGGGAAGAAGATACTGGTTTACCACAGGGACGCGGATGGGGTCTGTTCAGCTGTGATTCTGATGAAATTCTTCCCTGAATTTGCGAGCATTCCAAGGGAAGGCCCGATAATAGACAAGAAGTTTTTCAGAAGGATCGTTTCGGAAAAGCCGAAAGTCCTGGTCTTCCTGGACATACCCGTAGACCAGGAATGGAAAAAGGTTCTGGAATTCGGGAAGGAGCTGCCCGATCTCAAGATTCTGATCATAGACCACCACGTGCTCGAAAAGGATATGAATTCCGGGCGAATTATCCACATAAACCCCAGGTTCGTGAAAAGCGGGCTCTACATCCCTACATCCTGCGTTGTTTACGAGATGTTCAGGAAAATGGAATACGACGTTAAGCCCTGTTGCTGGATATCGCTCACGGGCATAATAGGGGATTACGGGGTGAGGGACTGTGGTTGGATGTTCAAGGAATACGCAAAAACGGGTGAAATTCCTTACCACAAACTTGTGAAGGCCTCCAGGATTATATCCTCCGCTATAACCTTGAAGGGTTTGAATGGATGTGAAAAAGCGTTCCATATCCTTCTGGAAAGCGAGGGATACGAGGACTTCGAAAGTTCAGGGGAACTGAGAAAATGGAACACAATCGTCCAGAGGGAAGTCAAGAGCATTGTGAATGATTTTGAGAAAAGGAAAGAGGTCTTCGAAAAGGAACGGTTGATTCTGTACGAGATAAAGAGCAAGATGAACATAACGTCCATAATAGCGACTGTAACAGCGGAAAGACACCCGAACGAGATAGTTATCATAAGGAAAAAATCCGGGGATTTTTGGAAGATTTCCCTGCGCTACCAGGCGGGAAAGGTGAGCGTGGGGGATCTAGCTAAATCCGCTTCTAAAGGTATAGGATCAGGAGGCGGGCACATAAAGTCTGCGGGGGCGCTCGCGAACAACTGGGAAGAGTTCAGAAAAAGGGTTTTTGGGTATCTGAAGTGATTCACTCCCCCACATCCACGAATTTCATGTTTTCGTATCCTTTGAAGGCGTCATGGCTCCCGGGATAATCTTCTGTCGTGCTCTCGACAACGAGATAAAAGGAATCGATGTTTTCCCCTGATTCCAGGGATTTTTCCAGGGATTCGCATTCCTTCTGGTTCTTTTCCAAAAGAATGAAATTTATGGGCTTCTCGCCGAAATAGGGCGTGTATCTTTCGAGGATTGTTTTGTAAAGCCTGAGGAACGAATCGAGATCCTGCTCTATGCGGAGTATCACGAACACATGTCCGTACTCCAGGTTGTAGGCCTCTACTATGCTTGCGTCCATTCCTACCGCTTCATACAGACTCGCGAGCAGTATTGAAAAATCATCACAATCCCCTCCCTTTGCATCCCATGTTTCCATGGGGTCCGCGATGTACTCGTCCTTTCTCGGGTCCGAAACGTAATAGACCCTGTTCGAAACCTCGTTGTATATCCCGAACACTTTCGTGGCGGGGGCGTTAGGAGCGGTGTATTTCACGACTGATTTCACCGCGATGTTTCGTACGGAAGTGTAGTTGAATTTCAAGGCGAATATCTCGTCCTTCTCCATTGTCTCGTTCCAGAAACACCTCCACTGCTTTCGGAAGGTTATCGGTTCCTTGCAGTAACAGGAGTTTTCAACCACGTACGCTATCTCCCCCTTTCCTGAACACAGTTTTTCGCACTGCTCCTCTTTGGAGAGGTTCGTACCCATCAGCATGTCCTCTATGTATTTCAACTCGAAAGCCAAACCCGCGAAGAGGACTATTATTATGAGAACTAGTATTACCTTCTGAATGTCCATATTAAATATTGGAACGTGTTTTATAAAAAATGGAACCAAATAAAGAATAAAGTGATCCTATGAAAGCTTACGTTGCTATTAATATTGTCGGTGTGTTCGCCTTTGACAAGGATGGGAAAACCGTTTTCAAGAAACTCTTCCCTAAAAAGCCCGAAGTGATAGCTGAGAAATTGCGAAAATCCAGGGAAGGGGAGATCATAGAGGAGGAGAGGTTCGTTCTTAATAAGATCCGTCTTGCAGGGTACAAGGAAGTTGTGTGGGACAAAAGAGCTAAGGACGGTTTCATATCATGCGTGTACGATCCTGAAAACAAGGGGAAGGAGATCGCGAACAACGAGTTCAGGAGGCTCGCCCTCGAAACCCGCTGGGCCTCCACACAGTCAGAACTTAACGAGATCCTGACGAAGGTGAACGTTCTGCTATCGGAAGAGAAAGTAAAGATCGTTAAAAATGACAAGATAATCATGCAGGTAATAGGGATAATAGATGATCTCGATTCCTCCCTGAATTCGCTTTCTGAGCGCCTCCGGGAGTGGTATGGCATGCTTTCACCGGAAAAGGTTCGAGAGGTTAAATCCCACGAGAAGCTTTTTGAAATGCTTTCCAAGTCCGGAAAAAAAGAGAGCGGTAAAATAAATGAATTTTCAAAAAGTCTTCATGATCTTTACAAGACAAAGGATTCTTTGTCTAAATATCTAGAGAAGATGTGCAAAGAAACAATCCCGAACCTTTTTGAAGTAGCCGGCCCTTTGCTGGCTTCAAGATTGATCTCGCTGGCCGGCGGGCTGGAGAAAACAGCGAGGCTCCCGAGTTCCACAATACAGATCCTCGGAGCGGAGAAAGCCCTCTTCCGCCACCTGAAGGGGAAGGGTAAGGCCCCTAAATACGGGGTCCTGTTCGGCCACTCCCTAATCCAGAATGCTCCCAAGCCGCTGAAGGGAAAGGTCGCAAGGCTCATCTCCTCTAAGCTTTCGCTAGCCGCCAAGATGGATTTCTATTCAAAAAAGAAGCAGGGAAAGGAGATGAGGAAGGTCTTGGAGAAGAAAGTGAATGAATTGATGAAGGGGTTTGGTAAATAAAATTATTTTTTACCTACGAAAACAACATTACCTAAGAATAGATCATTTCCTTTGTTTTCAATATAAAAATTTCTTTTTAAAACTTTCTCTACTTCTCTCCTCTCTTTTTCTGATTTTATAATTCTTAAAATGGAAGTCCAGTTTCCATTTATATTATAGTCACTATTTTTTCTAAGCCCGCCCACATAGAAAGTTACAGTACCCGGGTCTTCATCCACTGGTCTTTCCATTATCAAATATTTCTTATTTCTCCACGTAAACTTCTTGCTATCGGATCCGTGTGTATAGGATGTAACAGTCATATCCCTAATTAATGCTAAATTTTAAATTCTTATTCCCTCTTCATAACCACGAACATGTGGTCTTTCTCGTAAGGGTCGAGCCTGACCTTGTCCAGGATCTTGAACCGTTTTTTGAGCTTAGGGAGTTCCTGTTTGTAGATTTCCTCTGGCTCCCTCACGACGTCTATTGACCTCGCCTTTATCGCGATTATAGCGAAGCCGTCAGGCTTTAGGAACTGATCTGCATTTCGTATCATAATCGGGCTCTGGTCGTCCGAGGCGACGTCCTCGTATATCAGATCGACCTTTTCGATCCATCCGTAATCTTCGGGTTTCCTGGCGTCTCCGATAATTGGGACAATGTTGCCCCTTTTCTCGGCTATTGGGTTCAGATCGCGCACGCATCGCTCTGATATCTCGACACCATATATAATTCCTGCCCTTCCGATTATGTCCGAAAGGAAGGTTGCGGTCTGGCCGCTCGCGATACCTAGGTAAAGGATCTTCGCTTTCTCCATCACGGGAAAGAATTTCAGACCGCTCATTATCGCAGCGGCGGGCTTTGAGCGGTTCGGGTTCCATTCCCTGAATTCGGAATTCTTCCATTTGACCAGGTTTTTAGAATAGGTCTTGTCACCGGGGATGAGGTTTCTAGTGAACAAATGATTTCCCTTCTGCCATACACCTGGAAACGTCTGGTTCATACTGTTATTTCATGTCCTGAAAATA
>JAZGEG010000055.1:0-5958 GCA_036478655.1 Candidatus Aenigmatarchaeota archaeon
ATGTCAAAAGAAACAAAAAGGGATATGGTAGAAAGATACTTGTTAGATAAATTTAGACAAATCCAATCATATGGTACAAATTGCAGTGAAGTTATAGAAGGATATAAAGACGGTAGTTTCGGAGTGAGCAATCTGGCTTTTTCCCTCTATTCGAACGGTCACAACCTAAGGGGAAGAAGCTCGAAACATCTGTATGGACTTATTTTCGAAGATGGAGAAACCCTTTTCTCCATTGGCTACTATCGTAAAGAACATGATCCGGAAGATTCAGATGGTTATTTGTTCGTTGTGGCTCCGAAAGGAAAGAATGTTGGAGAAAAGATAGGAGAACTTGCTAATGAAGTCAAGGGTGAGATTCCTTGCAATGGAGTATATGCAAGATTCCTAAAATTGAATCAATATTCAGAACTACTTAACTCGGGGTTTTTACCTATTGAGGAATCACCTTGGCATCCGGAATATCCCAAGGAAGACGAGACTTTTCCCCATTCAATTGTGGCAATTGATAATGAAAGTAAAAAAATCAGACTTGCAAATAACAGGTTCAGAAATTTCTTAAAAAGACGTGGTTTTGAATACACACTTAAACCAATTACCTCGAAAAATGTTGATCACGGAAGATATGTAATTGATTCTCACTTTAAAATGCTAGAGGAAAACAAGAAAACAATGGGTTCAACACCTGAAGACCATTACAATTCGTTAAGTCCTGATTTGTTAAATCTAAGAGAAGTGCATGCTTACATTGGGTATTTGCAAGAAGATCCTGTTTCGTTATTAGTCGGGGAAATGCTTTCCCCAAACAGAATTGGTTTGTACACTCCGTTTACTTTAAGGGATACGAAAAATATATCTTGCATAAGTAAAAAATCTAGAGGATTCACAGCCATGCCCACTTACGCGTATGCACAGCTTTTTGAAAGATTAAAAGAAGAGGGTATAAAAGAAGTGCACTTAGGAGGCTCAGAACTACCTGATCTTAACAGGTTTAAAAGAAAACTTGGCGCGAAAGAAGATCCAACCTACTGGGCAGTTAAAAGCTTTACTCCTCAACTCTAGGGGCCAGGATGAAGCTGAGATTGATCTTGTCTATGTCCTTGAAGACCATCCTCATGGGATAGTCATTCGCAAACTCCAGGGCAACCTTGTCCGCGAACTTCGCCGCCTTTATCATCTTCTTCAGGTATTCGAGCGGGTATCTCGACCTTACCGGTTCTGTTGCCTCTAGCGTTGCTAAACCTTCCTCTCCTTTTTTGAGCTCAAGCTGTGAGGAACTGATGTCCCCCTTTGCCCACATCTTGAAGAGTTCCGGGTTTGTCTCGAACACAACCGAATCGTCAACTATGTCCGCATCCGATACCCCCTCTTCCAAAACGTTCGAATCCAGCTCGACCTTGCCCTTGAATTCGAGCTGGTCTAAAGGAGGCTTCTCCGTGGAGATGTTCAACAGGGGGATCTCAAATTTCCTAGTCCCCTTTCCCTGCATTGTGAATTCCAAGACGTTGGATTCGTCACCCTTGTTAAGTATGACCTTCTCCCCTGCCTTTATTCGCTTGACCACCGCCACGAGATTCGCGAGGTTCAGACCGAGCAGGTTCTCTCCCGTGACCTTGAAATCATCAAAAGCGGACGCCAGTAATCTGAAGTCCACAACGGCTATCATGCTCCTGTCAGGCGAAAGTAACGACAAACCGTTTGAGTCAACCTTAAACACCCCCTCGTCAATAATCTCCGATATTATTGGTATGGAATTCTTCAGTAAATCTGCATTGCTCAAAGTTATCTTGAACATCTAAACACCTCCTAAGATATACTTTATTGGAACATTGGGATTTTAATATCTATCACTTCTTTTCCAGTTCGGTGACCTTTTTGTACAGTTCCAAATCCACATCACTCATGTCCTGAAGGATCTCCCCCTGGATTTCAAAACCACCCTCGCTGGGTATAACCCTCCCGAACACCCGGACCCTCTTGTTGGCTTCGGTAACAACCGGTTCAGCGAAAACAACGTTGATCTTCCCTGTCCCGTCATCGAGAACGACCACGTTATCCTTCCTGTCAATCACCATCCCTAACAACCGGACGCGGATATCATCCTTTCCGATCTCCGCTACCTTCTTCTCATAGGCGGGCAGCCTTCTCGGTGAAACGAATCCTTCAAGACTTTCTGGCATTATTGAAATATGTGAATAAAATTTATAAACTTAAGGTTGCCACGTTAACCAGATACAATTTATATCACTCAAAACAATAAAATTATATGAGAATTTCGGTTTTCACTTTACTTTTAACATTTATCTTGCTGGCATCAACAGGCAGCTCCCTGGAAAGCGGCACGGTATTCTCGGTTCAGCCTGGAACAGGATACAAATGTGTTCACATAAACCTCCCGCAGGACCTTGGCATGAGCTCCCTTAACGAAACTACGGAAACGATAATAGAGGTGGATAAAGGGGAAAGCCCCTGGGCGGATATGACGTACAGCAAGGTCGTTATGGAGCCGGGTGTTATAAACAAGAATCCATTTTGCTTTTATTATTCTGACAAAAACGAGGGGGATTTTTCCTTCTATAGGATAGACCTGTCCTCTCATGATCTCGGTGTTTCAGGTTCTATCTCAGGGGGCCTTTGCGTTTCTGATTACGAGGATGTTGATACAGGAGTGGAAACGGAGAATGAAACGGATATATGCGGGATGTTGAGCGAGAATGCTGACATAATCGATCTCAGCTTCAAGGAGGACGTCACGCAGGCAAAGCTTGGGGAGATAGTTACGAAAACGCTGTATATCACCTCGTATGCGAACCTCAGGATAAGGCTTTCCATTGCGACGAATCTCCAGAACGATTTCGACGAGTCTGTTGTAACGGCTTCGCCGTCAAATCCAACCGCTCAGAAGACCTTCAAGGTGAAAGCGCCTGAAAGGGAGGGGGATTTCGAAATCTTTGTACGCGCACAGGCGGAGGATTGCTATATACAGGCGTGCAAAAAACAGAAAAAGAGCGTGTTATCGGTCACAACAAAGGAAAAAAAAGGGTTTTCCGTTTCTGTTGTACCAAAGAACATAAACCTAAAAGAGGCTAGAGAAACCACCTTCAAGGTGATCATTTCGAATTACGAGAAATCCCAGGATTTCCTCATAGAGGCGAGTTCTGACCCCTCGCTGGGGATAGAGCCCGAATCAAAAACCGTTCGCGTGGACAAGAATGGCGAGAAAACAGCCGTTTTCAAGGCCCTTCCGGGAGAGGAGGACATGTACAAGATAGAGTTCAAGATAACAACCGAGAAAACAGAGAAGTTACTGACTTCTTACCTCTCGGTAGGCGAACTCCTGACCGATGGCTTTAGGTATGCGGAAGCAAGCGAAAGGGCCTCAACCCCCGATATAAGGGATGAGATGAGGAAAGCGAGGGAAGAATACGAAAAGAGGTATAACGAAACGTCCTATGGCGAGGACATAGATGATTATGAGGATTTCATTGACACGATTGACGAACTGAAGAAGAAGGGTTCTGGAAACGGCGGCAACGGAAAAAAAGAGGACGGAAAGCCTGAGGAGGGGGGGTTCAATTGGCTGTTCCTTGCGATACCAATTATCGTAATAGTTGTCATTGCACTGCTTTTTGTAGCCTACAAAAAGTCGAAGGTCGCGGGCTCGGGTGGATACTCAGGATACGAATATTCTAGGATTTAACAAACATTTAAATACAAATAAGAAATTAATAGAAATTCAGAGAGGTTTCGAATGAGGAGGTAAATATGAAAGCAGTGTTTTTCGTCCCTTCAGAGAATTTTTCCAAAGTGAAGAACGCGATTTACGGAGATAATCTGATTTCGAGGCAAACCATTAATTTCAGGGAATCCCGGGCTTTGGGATTCGAAAAGGATGGGTATTATCTAGAGATTGACGGCTCTGGCGAGGCTATAAAGCATACGAAGGAACTACTCGGAGATATGGGGAAGGAAGTTGACGAGAAGGAGAAGGAAAAGATCCTGAAAAAGATATCGGAACAGGAGGAGTCTGCCGCGGAAGGATTCGGCAGCATATTCGGATAAAACTTTCGAAACGTGCGTCGGTAGTCTAGTCTGGTAGGACACAGACATCCGAAAGGTGTGGTGCAAGCTTGCCAAGCCTGTAACCCGGGTTCAAACACAGCTTTTCAGACAGCTCCCGCTTGTTCAAAAGCTGTGGAGCAATAAATGAAATGCTGTCTGGGAATCCCGGCCGACGCATAGAAACGTTGGACGTGGAGACTAAAGAATGACGTATTCGAAGTGTACGTCTGTTGAAATCCTACACCATTCGAAATAACTAATGTATTTATTATTAAAACGCGAAATAATAAACATGAAACTTTTCAATGATAAGTCAAAGGAAATCAGCGAATTACAACCAGAAAAATCACTAGAGGAAGAAAAAAACACTGAACCCGCGGTCAAATTACCCGAAATAAAAAAACTTCCGCCTCCACCGCCTCCACATAGAGCTGCAATACCTTCACCCTCACATTCACCGCCCGTTTTCATAAAAGTTAACAGGTACAAGGATATCGTAAAGAGTATTCGAGACCTCAAATCCTACCTTCTGAACCTGAGGGATGCGCTCGATACTATCGAAGATATACATAAAGAAGTTACGAATGGCATAGAGGTTGCGCACAAAACCCTTGATGAACTGAACCTCATAATCTCAAATTTCGATTCGCTTTTCATGAGACCTCAGGGAATCGAATCTCACATGGAAGAAGAGGAAGCGGCAAGACCCGAAAGGATGAATTCGGGCGAGGTTGAGGGTCACATGAAGGATGTTTACAGCCAGCTTGAGAAGTTGCGGACCCAGTTGAAAACGATAGATTAAAAAATATAAGAACTGCTTTTATATTTCTAATATGCGGGGGTAGCCAAGAAAGCCTTTTTCAAGAAAAGGCTTAATCGAAAATGGAGCCAACGTCGCTCACGCTGTTCGCTCCTGGCTTCCTTAAGGAAAAGGCTTTGGCAGTGGTCAAAGGCGATAGGCTCAAGACCTATTCACTTAGTGTGTTCCAGAGTTCGAATCTCTGCCCCCGCATATAACTCCGATTCTACCTGCACACAAAAATTTTTAAATACAACATGTATAGGGTAAATTATGGCTGAGGAAAAGAAACTGATTGGGAAGATAACGCATTACTTCACAGACATAGGTGTCGCTGTGATCGAACTGGAGGACACCCTGAAGGTAGGAGACGAGATTTCGGTAGAGGGCGCGACGACGAACTTCACGCAGAAGATCGAGTCAATGCAGATCGAACACAAGGACGTGGAGGAAGCGAAGAAAGGGGACTCGATCGGATTAAAGGTCGTGGACAGGGTAAGAGAAGGAGACCAGGTTTTCAAGGTTTAGCAGCGAAGCTTTTTAAACATTGGCTGATTTTAATAGTAAATATGCCATACACTCTCATAATATCTGAAAAACCTAGCGCGGCACAGAGAATAGCTTCTGCGCTAGCAGATGACAAGGTCGAAAAAATAGGCAAGGAAGCCTACTATTTCAGGTTCAAACATTCCGGCAAGGATATGATTGTTGTCCCCGCTGTCGGACACCTGTTTGTCCTTGACCAGAGAAGTAAGGATACAAAATGGACGTACCCTGTTTTTGACCTCCACTGGAAACCCACTTTCGAAAAGAAAAATAGCCTCTGGGCGAAGAAATATTACAAAAACATAGAGAAGATGGCCAAGAACGCAAACGAGTTCATATCAGCATGCGATTACGATATTGAGGGTTCTACCATCGCGTACAACATACTGAGGTTTATCTGCGGTGTGAATGATGGGAAGAGGATGAAGTTTTCAACGCTTACAAAAAACGATATCCTGGATGCTTACAATAAAGCCTCCCCGCACCTCGATTTCCCGCAGATAGAGGCGGGCTTGACAAGGCATACGCTTGACTTTTTATGGGGAATCAACCTT
>JAZGEG010000056.1:0-2435 GCA_036478655.1 Candidatus Aenigmatarchaeota archaeon
TCCGGGCAGGGGCCCTACCCTGGAGGTAACGCTGACGAAACTCAAGACACTGATAGACCCCCAGATACTTGCGCTTTCCGCGACCATTCGAAACTACGAGGATATAGCGGAATGGCTGGGAGCGAAGGCCATCCGTTCTGATTACAGGCCCGTCAAGCTTTACAGGGGGGTGTGTTTCGAGAGGGAAATCCATTATGATCCCAAGAAAAGGAAGGAGAGGATAGGAAGTGAATACCCGCCTGATCTCGAGATAGCAAGGGATACGCTGAAAAAGAAAAAGCAAGCCCTTATTTTCGTTTCCACACGAAGGGGCACTGAAGCCCTGGCAGGTAATCTGGGAAGGGTGGTAAGGGACAACCTGAACCCTAACGAAAGGACGAAGCTCAAAAAAATATCCGGAGGCATTCTGAAAGCTGTTGAAAAGCCGACACTTCAGTGTGAAAAGCTCTCGAGCCAGATCCTCGACGGCGTGGCTTTCCACCACGCTGGGCTGGCCAACAAGCAGAGGAAGACAATAGAGGACGGATTCAAGGAGGGAACGATAAAGGTGATAACGGCGACGCCAACTTTGGCGTGGGGGGTAAATTTACCCGCATACAGGGTCGTGATCAGAGATTTGAAACGATTCTCCGGAAGGTTCGGGAGCGACTACATCCCGATTCTAGAGATACAGCAGATGATGGGGAGGGCGGGCAGGCCGAAATACGACAGGGAAGGGGAGGCGATCCTCATAGCCAAGAGCAAGGGGGAAGCGGAATACGTTTTCGATACCTACATAACCGGCGAGCCCGAAGAAATCCAATCGAAACTGGGGGTCGAGCCCGTTCTAAGGATGCATTCACTGGCGTTAATAGCATCTGGAATAACCTTCTCGAAAGAAAAACTTTTCGAATTCTTTTCAAAGACGTTTTACGCTCACCAATTCGGAGACCTTTCCATCCTTAAGGGAAAGCTCGAATCCGTAATAGAAATGCTTAAGGATTTCAGATTCGTTAAGGGAAGCGAAAAGAGCGACAGCGACAATCCCTTCCGCTCCGCAAGCGAGCTTTCGGAAGATGAGAGACTCGAGGCAACGCTTATAGGGAGGAGGGTTTCCGAACTCTACATAGACCCCGTGACGGCGAATTATCTCATAAAGAACCTTGAAAGGGCGGGCAAATCAATTCACTCCTTCGCTCTGCTCCAGCTAATCTCCAACACCCTTGAAATGCGGCCTGCGCTCTCGCTTAGGAAGAACGATTTCGAGAACATAAACGAGTTGATCGCCAGCAACGAAAAACTCCTGGTCGAAAAGCCCCCGAATCCATGGGAAGTGGAATACGATGATTACCTGCGGGCGGTCAAGACCGCCTGGTTTTTTTCGGAATGGGCAGAGGAGATGGGTGAGGATTTAATACTCGAGAAGTTCGGTGTCACCCCCGGAGAACTTCACGTCCGGCTTTCGAATGCGGACTGGCTTCTCTATTCCACTCAGGAACTCGCCCTTCTAACGGGGCTGAAGGATATGCTCAGGCACATCCGGAAAACAAGGCTGAGGGTGAAGTACGGAATCAGGGAGGAATTGCTCCCGCTCATAAGGCTTAAAGGCATAGGAAGGGCCAGAGCCCGTACACTCCACAATTCAAAGCTTAGGAAACTCTCGGATCTCAGGAAGGTCCCGATAGAGAGCCTTTCCAGATTGATCGGACCTAAGATCGCAAGGGACGTTAAAGACCAGCTTAACGAACTGAAGGAATCTGCATGATAAAAAACATCACCAAGGAAAAAATCCTCGTGAAGAATCTGGAAACAGCGGATTCCATCGGGAAGAAAACGAATGGCCTGATGTTCCGGAAAAACCTCGCCCGCGATTCAGGACTGCTCATGGTTTTCGGGTACGAACGGAAACACGAGATATGGATGTTGGGGATGCGCTTCCCTATAGACATCGTTTTCATAGACAAAGACAAGAGGGTTGTGGATATCAAGCACTCGGTGAAACCCATAGGGAAGAATCCTAAGACCTGGAGGGTTTACCGCCCGAAAGAGCCGTGCAGGTACGTCCTTGAGGTCGGCTCGGGCCTCGTGGAGAAAACAAAAACGGAGATCGGGGATGTTTTGGAATTCGAGAGCTAAATATATATTTATCATCATAAATGACTTCTTATGAAGATACGGACTATCACTACCGGGATAAACCTATCTCATCCTATTGAAGAATCGAAAATAAAGAAAACAGCAGAATTCAATTTAAGGGCGAGAAAAGCTTTCGAAGGAGAAGGTTACGAGGTCCAGTCAACCAGAATATCTACTCAACCATGGCCGGAATATCTCGGTAAACTGAATCCAAAACAGATAATTGAAGAAGTAAAGAACATGGAAAAAATCTGCATGAAAAATAAAATAAATTTTCTGAGTATCGGGACGGTTTCCGATCCGAAATTCATTGATCTAGT
>JAZGEG010000057.1:0-3266 GCA_036478655.1 Candidatus Aenigmatarchaeota archaeon
GAAAAGCTTGTGTTGGGTATTTAACTGACTGTGTATTTCAATCCCGCATTTCAGTCCGATTTTTTCGTAGTTCGCTTTCATTTGCCCACAACCATCAATTGAAATTGGTTTTGAAAATTTTAAATAATATTAGTCTAATAATAATACTATTTTAAATATTTAACAAGAAGGTTGTGGAAAATGAAGGAAATCGAACACATAAAGAGGGTGGAAGAAGAGGTAAGCAAAGAAATGGAAAGGGCAAGGAAAAAAGCGGAGAAAATCGTAAGCTCCGCTTCCACTGAGAGGGAGAATATTATCGAGAATGAGTTGAAGTCCGCGGAGTCCCGGAAAATGGAAATACTGGAGAAGGCGGAAAAAGAGGCGGAGAGTGAAAGGGGAAGAATAACGAAGGATTTCGAAACCCAAACAAAGGAAATCGAAACCAAGGGGAAGAAAAATTTCTCGAAAGCCGTGGACATGATTTTGAAAAATTTTAAGGGGTGATGATAAAATGCTCAGGCCTGCAAGGATGTGCAGACTTGACTGCATAATACCCGAAGATAGCAAGAGCAGATTGGTGGAATCTTTACATAAGAGGGGGATAACGCAGATCGAGTTTCTTGAGGATTCCTACATCGAGGAAAACAAAATAGAGAGAGACAGACCTCTGGAAAGGGTCACGGAGATTTCGAAACTCCTGTTGAGGATAAGGAAGGTCATAGATTCTTTAAGCAAGTTCGAGAAAAAGCCTGAAGCCAATCTCGTCGAGGACATCCTGGGTGTGGAGAAGATCGAGAAAACGAAGATGAAAGATCTCGATTACAAAGAGCTGATGAAGGTGGCGGAGGGCATTCTGAAAAAAACCGAGGAACTCGCTGAAACCAGAACGAAAGGCATATACGAACTCGAAATGAAGAGATCGGGCCTCATGGAGAAGATAAAATCCTACGAACACTTCGAAACCTTGGATTTCAAGCTCGAACATCTGATGGAATCCGAATACGTGTACACGGTTATAGGACTGACAGTGGAAAAAGACCTGATTCTTTTGAAAGACGAATTGGAGAATAGATTCGGTAAAGAATTTCTGATAAGCGAGGGGGGCGTTTTCGAAAACAGGATTGCTGTTAGCTTATGCGTTATGAAGGACAGGAGTGAAGAACTCGATTCCATACTAAGGGAATTCGGATTGGAGAAGATTAGAATCGAGGGCGAAGGGTACGTGAAGCAAGTACTCGAAAAGCTGAGAAAGGAATTGAAAGAGACGGGAAGAGAGAGAGAGAAAATGGAGTCGGAGCTCAAAGGGATTTTCGAAAAGTATTACAGGGAGTTGCTCGTAACAGAGGAAATCCTTGGGATAGAAAAGGACAGATGCGAGATATTCTCATCGTGCGGGAAAACCATGAAGACGGTTCTCCTTCGAATGTGGGTTCCAAGAAAGAATTTCGTGGAGGCGGAGGGCATTATAAAGGAGGAAACGAACAGGGCGTACTTTATAGATTACGATCTTAACCCCAAGGAAGCTCCGATCCTCCTGGAAAACCCGAAACTCTTAAAGCCCTTCGAAGGCCTTACGAAACTCTTCGCTTTGCCGAAATACAATGAGATAGACCCAACCATTATCATCGCCCCGACCTTCTGTTTGTTTTTCGGGATAATGTTAACGGACGCGATGTACGGGCTGTTCCTGGTCATCGCGGGCTTGATGATAAGGAAGTCCTTGGGGAAATACGCTGACTCCGCCAAGAGCGGCGGCGTGATCGTGATAGGTTGCGGCTTAGCAGCGATATTTTTCGGGGTTCTTACAGGAAGCTATTTCGGGGATTTCCTGGCGAACGACATGCTTGGCAAGACCCCTCAGGACATCGCATTGTGGATGGATCCCATGCACAACGGCAACGCGATGATATTCCTGCTCGTGGTTTGCGGGATTGGCGTTGTCCACTTATTTTCGGGTTATTTATTCGGGGCATGGGATTCTTTAAGAAGGGGCGAGAAGAAGAAAGCTTTGACACATTACATATCATGGTACATATTGCTGGTAGGGGTTGTGATGGTTATCCTGACCATGTTCCCGGCCGGAAATCCCATGCTACCGCAGATCTTTATGTATCCTGGAGCGGTTATCGCCCTGGTGGGGATAATACTGCTGTTCATGGGCGTGGGTTTCATGATATTCATAGACCTCATAGGGATCGTGGGCAGCACATTGTCATACGCAAGGTTATTGGCGATGAGCCTGACGACAGCGGGGATCGCGGTTAGTTTCAACTTCCTGGCAAGGATGGTTACGGGTATCCCTTACATTGGTATAGTGATCGCGATATTCATTTTTATATTTGGACATCTTATTAACATACTAATAAACAGTCTGGGCGCGTTTGTTCATTCCCTCCGTTTGCATTACGTGGAACATTTCGGGACGTATTACGACGGAGGCGGAGCGGAATTCAAGCCGTTCAAGGAAAACAGGAAATATACTTATGTATAATATAGGAGGAAGTGAAACGAATGGCAGTGGGGGAAATAATAACGACGTTTTTCAGCGGAAACGTACTAGGAGCTGTAGGGGCCGCGATAGCGATAGGGATTGCAGGTGTGAGTGCAGCAAAAGGTCTGGAGATAGCAGGAAACACAGCAGCGGGAGCGACTGGTGAAAAGGAGGAGAATTTCAGTTCTGCCCTTATCTTACAAGCTTTGCCGCAGACTCAGGTTATATACGCATTCATCATAGGGATCCTGATAATCCTGGGGATAATGGGAGGGAACATGACACCTGAAAAGGGCTTCCTCTCGCTCATGGCAGGGATAGCTGTTGGCGTGACAGGGATTTCCGCGGTATCCCAGGGTAAGGTCGCATCTTCATCCATAGGAGCGACAGCGAAGAACGTGAACGTCAAGGGTAAGGTGCTGATATTCGTCGTTATGCCAGAGATTGCAGCTCTGTTCGGTTTCGTTACCGCGATAATGTTGCTGATAACCGGGCAGGTGTTTTAGGCAATGAGATCGAAAGAAGGTGAGTACGCGTATGCGTACGGGGTAGTTAGCGGTATGACTGCGAAATTGATAGATGATAAAACTTTCGATGAGCTCGCTAGGTTCCGGAGTGTGGAAGAAGTAGTCGCTTTCTTGGAGGGGACGGATTACGAACCTGAGGTAAAGAAAGTAGTTGGGAAAACCATTGAAATCCGCGACCTAGAAAACGCTCTTAAACGTCATTTCATCCGGATCTATGAAGAAATAGTTTCGTCCATCCCTGAATCCGACCAGGAGGATTTGAACAA
>JAZGEG010000058.1:0-2963 GCA_036478655.1 Candidatus Aenigmatarchaeota archaeon
TGTTTAGACATTAACCTTTTCTTGAAAAACTCTCCACCACTCTCAGCGCTATCCGGGGGAATCGAGTTCCAATTTTTTATACGTTCGGTTCCCTTGTCGAATATTTTTTGTTCCTTCGTATCCAGATAATGATCCAAAAAGTGTATATTGTATCTCATTAAGAATTTATTTAACGGTGCCAATAAACTGTATTTGCTCATGTTAAAATATTGTTAATAAACTTTATATGTTTTCCTTTCTCACAAAACCTGGGAGAGGGTATTAAAAATATTAGGATATGCTCACAAAATTAAGCAGGACTATCGTGACAACCATCAGGAGCATTCCCAGTATTACGCCAAAGGTGGCTGAATGTTCTTTTCCGTACTTGTGCGCTGCGGGCAGGAGTTCGTCAAAGCTTATGTAGACCATCACCCCGGCCGCGAAGGCAAGGGCCCAGTTCACAACGTATACTGACAAAAACGGCAGCAAGAAGATCATGCCGAACAGAGCTCCTATTGGTTCAGAAATGCCGGACAGGAAGGAATATTTGAAGGCCTTTTTCCTGTCTCCCGTGGCGCAGAAAACAGGGACCGAAACCGAGATTCCTTCGGGTATGTTGTGCATCGCTATTGCTATCGCTAGAACCAGCCCGACCTGCAGGGAATGCAGAGTTCCTGCGAAGACCACGAAGCCCTCAGGGAAGTTGTGTATCGCTATACCGACAGCTGTGAGGACGGAAAGCCTCATAAGGGTTCTGCGCCTGAGATGCCTGTGCCTGTGTCCGTGTCCTCCATGACCCACAGGATCCGATTCCTCTACTTCGTAGAAGTGCGGGATGCAGAGATCGATAATGAATATGAAGATCATTCCTACAAAGAATCCGAAACCTGCCGAAACCAGACCGATTGCCAGTATCGAACTGCTAAGGAGTTCGAAAAAAGAAACGGCTATCATTATGCCTGCGGAGAAGCCAAGACCCATGCTGAGGAACCGGTCCGTTGGTTTTTTCACGAAAAACGCTATTAGGGCCCCTATGGTGGTTGAGGCGCCCGCTAAGAAAGACAACAACAGACCGAGAATGACAGGATTATCCCAAATCATATTTAACCCCTCTGCTTAACAGAAAGCGTTCTCAGGCGGTTGATCGCGGCGGCGAGCTCGAGTCCCCTGAAGAAGGCGTAATCACCCACAGGATAATAGCTCAGGGAATCAAGGCCTTTTTCTTTCACGTTCTCCAGGACCTTTTCCGTGATCTCTTTCAGGGTGTTCTTCCCGTCCATGTGCTTCATCGCGAAGTATATCGCATCTCCTATCGCGCGTGTCTGGCTCGTATCAACCAGTTGTTCGATTCCGCCCAGGTCTATGTGGTGAACGCCGAACATTATGGATTTCAGGCCTTTAGGGGAAATCTTTACCAGTTTCCTTCCCTTCCTAGGGTCGAAACTTTGGGATAAGGGGACTCTCTCCGTGATCTTGCCGAATTTCTTCCCTCCCTCCTGCTTCCTTTCCGCTTTGTACTTCTTCACGATTTTTCCCGCTTCCTTGGTCAAATCATGGGGATTGTACTTGATCATGCAGATCACGTGGTCAGCCACATCGAAGTAATCCCCCGAACCTCCTATAACAAGGATCGTGGAAACCCCGAGGTCTTTATGAAGTTGTTGAGCCTTGTCTATGAAAGGCGTGATCGGTTCCTTCTCTTTCGAAACCAGCTCCTGCATGCGGTGGTCTCTTATCATGAAATTCGTGGCAGAGGTATCCTCATCTATCAGCAGTAGCTGTGATCCGGCTTCCAGGGCCTCTATTATGTTGGCTGCCTGGGATGTGGAGCCGCTGGCGTTATCGGTTGAGAACTCTTTTGTTTTCTGGCTGAACGGGAGGTTGGTTATGAAGGGGGATATGTCCGCCTTTTCTATTCTCCTCCCGTCCTCCGCCCGTATTTTCACAGCATGGGGATTTGTAACGACAAATTCCCTCCCGTCCCCGGGAATGTGGTTGTACACACCCAATTCCAAGGCATTTAGAAGCGTGGATTTTCCATGATAACCGCCGCCCACTATCAGGGTTATGCCCTTGGGGATTCCCATCCCCGTTATCTCCCCTTTGTTGGGTAACTTTACTTTTACACGGAGGGATTTGGGGGCTTCGAAAGGAACCACTTTCCCTTCTTTGAGCGGGCACCGGTCAATACCGCTTGCGCGTGGGAGGATCGCCTTATCCGCAACAAAGGCCACAATATTCATTTTTTCAAGCTGGTCTCTAAGGGAATCGGCATCCTCGTTCGTTTCTATGTGTTCGTAAAGTTCTTTGCTGTCAAGGCTCTTGAAAAATAAAGAGGATTCAACTATCTTCGGCAACTCCTCAAAGAACATCTCCGCTGCATGCCTCCCTGCGATTCTCCTGCCGAAGGCGGGAAGGCCCATAATGAACCTGGCCTCCGCGTGAAACTCCTCTACAAAGCATGATGTGCGCTCGAGTATTTCCTGCCCGGGACGGTCTATTGAGATCGCCCCGCTCTTTCCTGTTCCCCTGTTTCCCCTGCAGAATTCCCTTGTTGCCTCGGAAAACCTCCGTGTGAGGAAGTCACGCAAAGCGATCTCCCTGCTCTTGTTTTGATACGTATCCTTCGGGAACCCAGCGACTTCCTGCGGGACGCGGACATGAATTCTGCTCGGGGTCGCGAATGGGTCCCCCTGGACATGGTCAACAAAAAGCGTGAAGTTTTCGAAAGAGTAAATCCCTTCAATGTCATTGTACGCTTTATACCCTCTCCCGTCTATCCTTCTCAATATGTTCCTGAGATCCTCTGCCTTTCTTATCCTTTCATCACGCATGTTTTCGCCTTCAAGTGTCTAAATATGGGATTTGGGGTTATTAAGTTTTTAGATAAAGTTTACTTTTCGAATCTTTTATATAATAATAAATTATAATATATAATTAATTAATTAATTATATAATTAATTAATTAATTATATATTATA
>JAZGEG010000059.1:0-4955 GCA_036478655.1 Candidatus Aenigmatarchaeota archaeon
TAAGGAAGGAATTCAAAATAGTATAAAATATGTTACAGATGCCTACAAAAAACAACTTACCGACCCTAAACAAAAAATGAAAAAAGTTCATATGGAATTAAATAATCTGGATGAAAAATTCGCCGAAAATGTAGTTGAACTCTATTTACAATAACGCAGACTTTCAACAAACTCGTTCTAATTTCTGAAAAATTCGGACCAACAATTATTAAAGAACCTTCGTAATAATTAATTGAATCGTGGCCGCGGTAGTGTAGTGGTTAGCACAGGAGCTTGTGGAGAGCCTTTTTCCGGAAGCAGGTCTGCAATCGCAAAAACCATCGGGAAAAAGTTCGCTGAAAGCTCCTAGCCCGAGTTCAAATCTCGGCTGCGGCCCTTCTTTTTAACTTTTGGTCCCGCCACTTTGTTATACTATGCTCTCAACGGCCTGAGTTATGAGCTCGCCGAACATGAGTGTCGCCCCAACCGTGATCAGGAAATACATGGACAGGGCGATCAGCAGCATTTTACCCGCGGTGTACCACTGGTAAACCTTGTTCTCTCCCTGGGAAATTTTCGTGAGAAACATCGCGAGTATTATTATGATCTCTATCAGGTATATCCCTATTATCAGCTGAAATAGTTCGGGGGAAACGGCATCGGAAACGGTTCCCGGCCCTGTCAACAAACCGCCTGTGAAGTTTATCCCTATGTCCGTACCAGTGCTTAAACTCTGGAGCTCCGATCCGAGTATTGACATAACCTTTATGATGACCTGCGCCATTGAAACTATCAGGCCCGTGACCATGGGGGTTAAAAGATATGCCTGGAATGTCATGGAGGAAACGGATTCCTGGAGAAGCTCGCGGATGTACTCCTGGGTCTCGCGGATGTTCCGGAGGTATTTCGAAACCGTCAGCATACCCTCAGCAGCGTACTTAACCCCCTTTTCCGCGATATCAACGATCATGTACATTATGTTCTTTATGATCCTGCTTGGGTAATATTTTATAGCCCCCCACTTCTCGTTAAAAAGGGCCTCCTTGAAAGTCATTCCCAGGTTTTTTATATTCCTCAATGTGATAGTGAAGAGGCCGGCTATGCTCAAATCCTTCACGTCATCAATCGATTTCTCGAGCGCGAGCTCCGCTGGAACCCCTCCTGATATCCTGTTCCCAAGCTGGAAGAGGGCGAGTTCAAATTCGCTCTCGGTTTTTAGCACATCACCCTGTATCCTGATTCTTTGGAAATTCGAGAGAAGGAAGTAACTCGCAAACCCGAAACCTATGCCGAGGGTTATCATTAAGGACATCATGAGGGAGAAAACCCCGTGTTCCCCCTTTGATGATAAAAGGATTCCCGGGCTCTCGGAGAAAAAGAATAGAGCCGGAAGTATGAACAGGAGTCCTACAATCAACGAAAACGGCAGAACCGGAACAACCACCTTCTTCCCACCCAATTTCAGCACGAAGCTCCCTTTCGGGGGGAGATCAGGGTGAGCAGACGTGTCAACCTGGGAAAAAGTCGTAGGCCTTTTCTTGAGGACGGAATTTATGAACCATATTAGGAACAGCGGAAGGATAATGTCGTAGCCTACGAAGAAGTATTCAGGTCTTGCTATGTCAGAGAGGAAAACGGCTGCCATCGGTGCCATAATGCTCCCGAGAATGGGGAGGACGATTCCCATCATGTGTATTACGCTCACGGGAAGGCTGAGTTCTTGCGCATAATGTTTCATCCTCGTTTTGGTTCCGTTCAATATGACATCCAAGGCTTCATTCAATATAACCTCGGCCTTTCCAGAGGCGTGCGTTCTGGAATCGCGTATAAGCCTCAACGATTCAGCGAATTCCTCGTTTTCCGGCTTCCATTTTGCTATGTAATCGGCCATAGCGTGAGAGGCCGAATAATGTTCCCCCATCTCTATACCCCACAAAAGCCTTCGCATGTCCCAGGCCAGCGGGCCCGAAATGTTCGCTGCGGAGAACCTCAGGGCCTGCTCAAGGTTGGGGGAAACCCTCATGGACACGACCATGTACAGTATCGCGAGAACGACCTGCGATGATGCCCGGATTCTGTAGGATTTCAGCAGGTTTATCGGATATTTAAGGAAATAATAACCGAGCCCGACACCCGCGGCGGCGAGAAACAAAATCCCTATAGGGGGGATGAAACCCAAAGCCACCAGAAGTATCGATAGTATGATAAAGAACATTATTGTGAGCACCGTCAAAGACATAACGTCTTTCGGCGTTACCCTCAATCCGGTGAAGGCGATTGAGCTTTCCAGGTCTTTTTTCGTGCTTTCATCAGGAGGGTTAACAGAAAGGATCTTTCCTGATATTTTCGCTATCCGCTCAAACCATGTCAGGGGGAGATCTTCCTTTTTCTTGAACAGTTTGAATTCCCTGGACTCTATGGCTGGTCTTGACCTGCCCGGGGGAAAAGACAGTTCCCTGTACCTTTCCATCTTATCCCCAGGTTTTTCATCCTTCTTTTCCTTGTGAAAAAAACCGACCATGTTTATTAATTGTACTAAACCGCTTATATTTCATTTTCGGGTTATGTTCAGACGTATATCTTCTCCCGCCATCCCACCATGCTTTATGGAAAGCGGATGCTCACCTGTACCGATACTACTATCCCCTCCCAGCACGTCCATATCCTCGTACTCTAAGAAGACCTTCATCCGATACGTGTCCCCCAGACCAAAGGAAAAACTCGGTTCTGAATAATCCAGGAACTCCTCGCTCTTTATCAGGTTAATCCTGTTTTCCACATCCCTCCAGTCCCCCTTTGAAAAAACGAGAAATACGACTGAGTTGGGATGCTTCAAATCCATCCCCAAGGTGAAGGTATTGGAGGTCTTGTCCGTCAGGGTTCCGATGAGGTTCTGGCCCTGGAAGACGAGTCCGTAGAGCGAGCGGTTGTAGTAGGAAGTGAGATAGTAATTATCAGTGGTTGGATAATACTCATATTCTAAATTAGTGAGAGTTTTTTCCTCCTCTCCAGATGCCTCTGCAGGCACGTATGTTTTCGCCGAGGTTTCATTAAGAACAAGCCTCACATTCAATTCTAAAACGGCGATAACAAAGGTTATAGAATTTGTCCCCTCACCATCAACTACATCGATCCCGGTGATTTCGACGGTCCAGATACCCTCACCGTCTGACGGGGTTCTGTAGTTGTACTGATAAGTGTAACCGTTTGTGATAGCCGAGATGTTGCTCATATCTGCGTTGTTCACCCTGACCACACTTTTGTTGTCTGTAATCCTTATTTTCGCGGAGCTGAGATCAGATATCCCGTCAGCATCGGTTATATTAACCCTTATGTACATTTCTCTTCCGGCCTCTATACGGTCTCTTCCCCCCCTCTCTATGTCGTACGTTTTTGGCTCATACACATAAGGAAGGTGATTATACGTTGTGTTGCATAGCTGGGAGGAATAAAGACTCTCTGTTCCGTTCTCGTCCCTTACCTTTGCCTTGTAACAATACTGGGTGTGAGGAAGGGAAACCGTATCCACATAAGAGTTTTCCCCTGCCCATGCGGTCCAGTTTTTGTCGTCTCCTCCTGCATTCCCTGTGGTTTCGTTTATGTAATATTCCGTCCCTAAAGGATTCGACCCCACCGTGAAATTGACCTCGCAGTTATGTGTCCCGTTGTAGGAACACACCACGCTCGTTATGCCTGGCATTTCGGGAAGAGTGCGGTTACAGAATTCTTGGCTGACGGAACCGGTGTTGCCCAAACTATCCTTGTACTGAACGCGGAAGCAATACTGCGTATTCGGAGTGAGAGAATTGTTGACGTAAACCCTCCCAGCCTGCCAGTCCTTCCAGACACCTGAATCATTGAACCTGTATGGAGTCGAATGCAGGCCGGCGCCGGAATCGCTCGCCTCCACGGCCGTAATCGTGGATGAATTTGAGGTCATCACAACAGATAAAATCTGGGCAGGCTCAGGAGTCGGAGGGGTATTATCCGCTGTCAGGTTCACTTCTCTTTCATTCGAATCCTTGTACGTATCATCCAGGTGGCAGTATATTGTGTGATTGGAATCATCACCCCATCCGCTCGAAAAAGAGCAACTCCTTTCCCCTGTTCCCTGTGTTGAGTTGCAAAGGTTTTCTCCACCTGTCACGTTCCCGCACCTTAGATAATAGGAGTCCCCTTCCATGTCATTCGCTCCTGTTGTTGAAACGAGGACGTGCTCCCCGTTCTTTGCAAAACTCACGTTAAGATAAACAGCCGTCATTGTAGGTCTCGAGTCCTCTGTGAAATTCCTCTCGTCCTCTGCTCTGACATAACCTGCCGTGTCATTTGCATGGGCCCTGAACGTGTAATTAAGGCCGTCGGTGGTCGGCTTGGTAAGATAACATGTAACAAATGTTCCCGACCCGGCCATGTTCATCGTTTCGTTCACACCGTTCCACTCAAGCCAACAGGTATCTATGCCCTTCCCGATTGTATCGTTAACGGTCACGTTAACGGTAACAGAATTATTCGCCTGCCTTGAATTGTGTTCAGGGGTTGGCAGAACGTAGGTTATGTTAATCGTTTCCAAACACTCCCCCTGATAACAGTCGTATCCTGCAGGACATTGAATATTCGTTTCGCAATCGTACCAAGTTCCCGCATTACAGTAATCATTATCCCCGTCCCCGTCCATGTCATTAGAAACATTCCCACTGTTGTAGCAGGCATCCAAGGCCACACAGTCATTTGCTGCGTCACAGCAGGCGTCATCGCTCGTATTCGTGGCCCAGTTGTTGTCCATGCTGGAGTTCGCTATTCTGTAAAGGTTATTCTCCCCTAAATCATCCTCGCAACATTCGTCAGGGTCAACCTCCCCTCCGATGTCCCAGTAATAAGCAGTACAATTCGTATCAGTTGATTCACACCTACTTTGACTTGTGTCGCGGTCATAGCTCGTGCCCGTGGGGCCTGATGCTATACAGGAAACACCCTCC
>JAZGEG010000060.1:0-6057 GCA_036478655.1 Candidatus Aenigmatarchaeota archaeon
AAATTCCTCTTGGACGAGGCCGGTTCAAGGAAAAGGGAAGCAGAAGGGATAATAGAACAAGCGAAGGATCTGGGAATGGACGCAACAGAGCCGGAAAACGCATGGACCTCTACGAACGATCTGCTTGAAGATACCCAAATATTATTTGAATCAGAGAACTACACAGGATCGATTGAGAAAGCGAAGAAGACTATGGATGGATACAAGTCCGTTATAAATTCCGCGAAAGAGATAGTTGAAAAAGCCTTTTTCTCGCTGATTGGCAAGGTCAAAACCGAGCTCATTAACATCGAAAAATTAACGGAAGAAAGGGATGTGGTAGAGTATATAAAAGACAAGATAAGCCAGAGCGAAATCTTCCAAAGGGAGAAAAGGATTATAGTGGCTTACCAAACCCTGCTGGAGGTAAAGCAACTTCTGGACCAGCTGGGGGGGAAAATATTCTTCATGGAGTTAACCCAGAACACGGTGATAATCGCGATACTGGTCGTCATAGTAGTCACCATTTTAATGGTAGTGTTTTACAAGCAGAAGATGTCGAAGTTCGTGAAGACGATGAGAATCGAGGAGCATAAAAAGCGTTTGAGTTCTCTGTTCAAGAGGAAGGTCATCAGACCGGGCATGCCTTCAAGAGAAAGACCAAGAATAGACAAGGAAAAACTGAAAGAGATTCACAGATTGTTGGAGACCGGAGAATCCTTGGTGGACACTGACGTTGAGGAAGCAGAAAAAGTCTATAACGGAGCCAGAAAGATTTACAATTCGCTGTCGTCCGAGGAAAGGAAATTAGTTGGAGAGGAAGGTATAAGACTGATGAGATTGTACAACAACATCGTGAAGAGATTACGCGGGAAAAAAGGATAACCTATTCTTTACTTTCTTCCGTTTCTACCTTCTCCCTTTTCACGATTTTCACGAGTTCTATCGAAATCGTCACGGGTATGGGTATGCTTGCCTCAAGGAGTTCAACCGTGACTTCGTCTTTAACCTGGTCAATCCTCTGTATCCTGCCCTTTTCCCCTTTAAAGGGTCCGCCTATTATCTCAACAATATCCCCTTTATTGACAACGATCCTTGCCTTTTTGGTTTCAAAGAAATGCTTGATTTCTTCAAAGGTAACAGGTTTTTCTATCAATCCCTTGATGTGCATTATTCCGTGCAACGCCTTCCTCACTTCACCCTCGGGACCTTCTATGAATATGTAACCCTTCAGTTCACCCGGATGTGTTATGCTCTTTATACCCAGTTTTTCCGACCTCACTTTGTTGTACACCATATCAATAACTATATGCTCCCTTCCAGAAGTCGTCCTAACAGTATAAATCATAGGCAGAAACCCCCGAAAGAACACGAGACTATCGCGAGCACGAAGATCACGAATCCTATAAAGCCTATCAAAACCAGACCGAGTGCGCATATCTTGCTCGTGGACATGAACTCTTCCTTGTTCGGCTTCCTGGCTATCTGCAAAACTCTTTTCCAGTTGCGGATGGAATCCTTCAGACTCATATCTAGACCTCAATATGTATATATAGGTTATTCAAACTGGTTTAAATAAATTAAATAAATTAAAAGGGGAATGATTTACCCGACGAAATCTATTCCCAGGACCTTCTCTATCTCCTTCTGCTTCGTTGTTGTGTACGTCTTCTCAGGCCCGTATATCTGAGAGGACTTCACTCCGGTTACGATCAGCATGGACCTTATCGTGTCCCCGAGCTCCTTTATGATCTGGGCTCCCCATATTATCTTGGCATCTGGATTGAGCTTGGAGCTGACAGCCTCCACCATCTCTTGACATTCCTTTATCGTTATGTCCTCTCCTCCGGACACGTTTATCAGAGCGCCGCTCGCCCCCTCTATATCCACGTCAAGCAACGGGTTGTTCAGGGATTTCTCAACCGATTCCAGCGCTCGGTTCTCCGTATCGCTTTCGCCCATGCCTATCATTGCGATCCCTCCGGAACCCATGACCGCCCGGATGTCAGCGAAATCGAGGTTAACCAGGCCCGGTTTTGTTATCAATTCAGCTATCCCCTTTACGGCATTCACAAGGATCTCGTCCGCTACTTTGAACGCAGTGGTTATCGAGACATCCGGAACGATCTCCAGAAGTTTGTCGTTGGGAATGACTATCAACGTGTCAGCAATCGATTCCAAGCCTTCGAGACCTTCCTGCGCGTTTTTTGATCTCTGTTTCCCCTCCATCGCGAAAGGAAGGGTAACAACCCCAACGGTAAGGGCTCCTATTTTTTTGGCAATATCCACTATTACTGGAGCTCCCCCGGTCCCTGTTCCTCCACCCAGGCCACAGGTCACGAAAACCATATCAGCTCCTTCCAGAGCTTTTTTAATATCTTCCTTTGACTCCTTCGCGGCCTCTGTCCCTATTTTAGGGTTTGCTCCTGCCCCGAGACCGCCCGTGAGATCTCTCCCTACCAAAACCTTTGCATCAGAATCCGTGTACAACAAATCCTGGGCATCGGTATTTATCCCGACGGTTTCGGCACCTACTATACCTACCTGCATTAACCGTGAAACAGTGTTTCCACCTGCTCCCCCGACACCTATAACCTTTATTTCAGCTTTCCTCGACTCGAGAATCTTTCTCAATTCCTCATCTATTTCAGAATGTTTCGTTCCTCCTTCCATAATCTCCTCGCTGCCTAAAGCAGAATCAATTATAGAGCTTTTCTCCATGGCCATAATTACCCCTCCTCAAAAACCCAAATAATTATGAGTTTATAGAGTTATAAAAAAATAATGGAAGTAAGCTATTTAAATTTTATCTAACCCTTAACGTCTTTTTTGCCTGCCCCATTCTCCTTAAATTCCACCTTTTCGGTCCCTCTTACCCATTTCGTTATCATATCACCCGCGAATTTTTTGACAATTGGATTCAGGGGCTTTTTTGATTTTACCACAACCTCTTTCCCCTTAATCTCCAAACCGGAATAATCAACCCTGTGGTATTTCAACAGCTTCTCTATCTTGTTCTTGTTCCCCTCGATCCTACTCAATATTTTAACCTTATAGGTCAGGATTTTCCCTGCCAAAGGGTTGTTGAAGTCCACGCGGACCCTTCCCCCTGACACGCTCTGCACCTTTGCCTGCATGCCGTCTATTTCTAAGTACTCCCCCGGAATCGGATTGATCTTGTTCTCAATGAACTTCGAGAAGGGCACAATCCTTATCAGTTTGGGGTTCCGCATCCCAAATCCTTCCGCAGGCCCAACATCAAATTTTCGCTCTTCCCCGATCTCCATTTTTTCGAGCTCTTTCATCACACCTCTTATTACCATGTTAGAACCTATCACAACGAGTGCAGGCCCATACGGATGCTTCGGGTTGTGTATCCCCTCCTTTTTCGCGACCTCCTCCGAGGTGAGGTCGAATATATCACTCGTTAGTTTAACCCTGCCTATATATTCTATTTCAATAAAATCTCCCTGTTTCATATGGTCCCGGCGAGATTTGAACTCGCGACCTCTCGATATCGAAACCACCGGCGGGTTTCGATGCATCCCTTAGGCGGTTTATCAGTCGAGCGCTCTAACCAGGCTGAGCCACGGGACCGAACAACGAAATACGCAGAACAGAGTTCTACGTCGTTCAATATAACCATATAAAATACTTGTTAATTTATAAATTTCATTCCCCAGGTTCTTCCTTCTTTAAATAACCCTTTACGTGCTTGCTGCAGAACCTCTTCTCCCCTGACAACCATGCTCTATCTCGTCCCTTAGATCCTCCTCGCTGGCCATGCTTTAAATTTCGGCTAGTCATTTAAAAGCAATTCACGAAAAGTGAAGGGTTTTCACTTCTTGTGCGTAGATAACGTTTATAAATCTTCCCGTTTTTATAGACACATAAGGCGGATGATCAATAATGACAAGCAGGCTGCTAAATACCAAAGACCTTAGAGAATATAATAATAAGAAGAAGAATACTGTCTACATTCCCCATTTAGATTTGTTCGTATATTTGGATTACGTTAGAGGCGATGACGATAAAGTTTTAACAGGTTTTACACAGTCCGATTTCATGGGAACGGCAAAAAAGTTAGGAAGGGAACTCCTGAGTTACAGAGAAATCACCGAAGCCGTGAATTACGCCGCCCAAAACCCGAAAAACGAGAAATATAGAAAACTTCTGGAAAGCGAATTCAAAAAAATATTTAGATACACCAGCACAAACCTGAGATTCATGGAGGAATTGCCGGATGGCAATGGCTACAAAGTGGAGTGGCTTGATGGCGGAAAAAAAGCGGGACCGGTCATTGAAATCGCAAAAAAAGGATTCATTTTGGACAGAAAAAGAGAAAAAGATTCCAGGCTCCCAGGACCAGGAGGAACAATTGAAAACTTTGAACATTTCATGAAAGAAGCTCATAATATAGATCTAAGAAAGGGAGATATGAATGTTTCTGAGTTGTTAAAATACCTGAAAAAGAATCCGGTTGAGTTCTGGAATGCGTTTGTTCATGAAGAACTACCCGAAAAAAATGAGAAAAGGGTTGTAGTTCGTTCAGGCGCACAATCTGCGAACATCTCGATCCCGGATATTGAGGAAACAAAACGTATTGAAAACATCAAGTCAGATGCGTTACATGGGCCGGACTATTCCGGAACATTAACCGCCAGGTTCGGAAAACATGTTCAGATTTTAAAAATAAACCGTGAATAAATCACAATGAACCGAAATTCGTGACAGGGGAGCCCGCGCTGGTTATGGGGAAAACTCTTTCTAAAGTTTTTAAAGGTTATTGACCAAATAGAATAAAAACCGTGATACTATGAAGGCATGCCCACCGAAAAATGTAGCAGTCCTGTTTTCAGGAGCGAAGGATTCGACGTTCGCCATATACAAAGCCATGAACATGGGCTTTAACGTGAAATCCCTAGTGACCCTGATCCCCAGGAGTGACGAATCCTACATGTTCCATCACCCGAATATCCAGTGGACAAGGCTCCAGGCCGAGGCCCTGGGGATCCCGCTGATAACGAAGGAAACAGATGGGAAAAAAGAAAAGGAGCTTGAGGACCTGAAAGAAGTTCTCAATTCCATAAAGTCCGGGATAGACGGGGTGGTCTCAGGGGCGCTCGAATCCCGCTACCAAAGGGTGAGGATCGATAAAATCTGCAGGGAACTGGGTCTGGAATCATTCTCACCTTTCTGGAAAAGGAGCATGAGGGACCATATTGAGGAAATGATAGCTTCCGGTTTCGAAGCGATAATATCAGCTGTGGCCGCGGAAGGTCTGGATGAGGAATGGCTTGGGAGGAAGCTTGATTTGCAGGTCTTGAGAGACCTGGAAAAACTGAGCAGGAAATACGGAATTCACAAAGGGGGAGAGGGAGGGGAATACGAGTCATTCGTTCTGGACGGGCCGATATTCAAAAAGAAAATCAAAATCATCCAAGCGCAAAAGGAATGGGACGGCGTGAGAGGGGTTTACGTGATAGAAAACGCGGAACTGGTCGATAAAAATTAGCCAATTTGATCGAGAACCTCGTTCACCATCCTGTCAACCTTCTTGATGTCCGGATCCGTTCTCCGTACGTTCGAATATCTGACCTTCCTGAATTCCCTTTCGATCTTTTTTACCCGGTCAAAGAGTTCTTTCAGGTGTTTTTTCTTTACCTTGTATTTACCTTTAAGCTGATTGATCATTAGTTTGCTGTCCGAGAAGCAGGTGGCTTCATCCCCGAGCTTGCGAGCCCTTTCCAGCGCCGCTATGAGCGCTCGATATTCAGCGACATTGTTCGTACAAACCCCTATGAAATGCTTGTGCTCCCTGAGGATTTCCCCCCTCCCGTCCAGAATCAGGAAAGCTATCGCCCCTGGACCCGGGTTCCCCCGGGACGCTCCGTCCGTATAGATTACGAGATTCATTTTCTCCTCCATTTACAACCCATTCGCTCGAGCGTATCCTTCATTTTTAGCGAATCCTTCCACGTAATTGGGCTTTCAGATATAATGGTTACGGAATTCAGCCATTTCTGTTCAAGCAAAACTTTCGCGAATTTCCTGAAATCCGGGGAGTGATCCATGTTT
>JAZGEG010000061.1:0-3355 GCA_036478655.1 Candidatus Aenigmatarchaeota archaeon
AATTACGACATAGAGCGGGTAAAAAGATGCTGCATACACTACCTCACCCCGGAGGCGATCATTCCTTTCTGCGCTTTCAATGTGATACCGGAGTGGTACAGAGAAAAGGTTCAGGAGAAGTACAGCGAGCCGATCAAGAATTGGGAGAAGAAAACAGGAAGGAAGCTTGAAGACGAACTCTACAAGAGGGACTCGAAAACCCTAGCCAGTTCCGACCTGTACAGGAAAACCTACGAGGGCTTTGTGAAGTGATTTAAATAAACATTTTTTCTAAAAAATCATTATGAAAATCATAAAGCTCGCAAACGCTCTGAAAGATATGGAGAGGGTTGAATTAGCGAAAGCCATACGTGAAGGCAAGATTATAATCTACCCCACGGACACGCTTTACGGGATAGGCTGCAACGCTAAAAACAGCGAAAGCGTGGAAAAGATCCTGAAAGCGAAGGGGAGGGGCCATGATAAACCCCTGTCAATCATCGCCCCCTCAAAGGAATGGATCGTTGAGAACATAAAAATAACGAGTAACAACCTCAAATTCATTGATAACCTGTTTCCCGGGCCTTACACCGTGATCCTGAAAGCGAAAATAAAGATCCCCTTCGTGGTCTCGAAAGAGGGGAAAATAGGGACACGGATCCCCAGAAACGAGTTCTGTGATTTCATACGTTCGCAAGGCTTCCCGTTCGTGACGACCTCCGTTAACCTCTCGGAGGAAAACCCTGTTTATTCTATAAATGACATCCCGGAACAGATAAAACAGATAGCGGATTACGTGATTGATGCCGGGGAGATAAAGGGTCACGCCTCGAGGGTTTATGACATAAGCGGGAAGAGTCTTGAAATCCTGAGATGGTGAAATGTTCGAAACCGGACTTTCTGATTTTGATCTTGAGCTCGAGGAATTCGAGGTTAGAAAGACAGGCAAGTTCTCGAGGATATGGAATTTGGGGTACGGAGGAAGTGTAATAGGCAAAGCAGTTATTTTCGAAGGGGGGGTTTATTTCGGGGCAAGAGATGCCAATATATATTCAGTTGACACAGAAACGGGAAAAGAAAAATGGAGATTCAGGACAAGCGGACCGATACCCGGGCCGGTTTCCATTTTTGACGGTGTTGTCTTTGCAGGATGTGAGGATGGATATTTATACGCAGTAAACGCGAGAAACGGAAAACTTTTATGGAGATTCAAGACAGGCGGAGAAATATTCGGTAAACCTTGTAAATATAAAGAAACGGTATATACGGGATCAAAGGACGGGAATGTTTACGCATTGAACATCAAAACAGGCAAAATTGTTTGGAGATTCAAGACAGGCGACATGATCGCTGCATGCCCATGTGAACACAAAGGAAAAATTTACATCGGATCTTTTGATTGTCATTTCTATTGCCTGGACGCTAAAAGAGGAAAGGAAATCTGGCGTTTCAAGGCAGGCGAAGAGATATGGTCTCCCGTAAAGTTCCAGGTCATAAACGGAATCGTGTACTTCGGCTCTTTCGATAACTATCTTTACGCAGTGGAAGCGGAAACAGGCCGGGAAAAATGGAGATTCCGGACAGGGAGATTTGGTAATTCTAGCGCTCCCGCATTGAACAAGGGCGTTTTATTTTACGGTTCAAGGGACGGGATAATGTATGCAATAGAAGAAGACACCGGAAAAGAGATATGGCGTTTTCAGATAGGCATGGAGGAAATAATAACACAAATTGCGTTAATTCACGGAAATAAGCTGTATTTCGGAGCCGGTGATGGTAACTTCTATTGCCTTGAAACCGAAACCGGGAAAGAAACCTGGAGGTTCAAAGTAGACGACGTTATATATTCATCTCCCACCCTTTGGGAAGGCAAAATATACTTCGGTTCTTGGGATTGTCATCTGTACTGCATTGGTCTTGATGGAAAAGAAGTCTGGAGATTCGCCACATCCACTCGTGTCCGCGCTCATTTGCCGCCTGTTTCGGATGATTTCGAGATTGTTGTCAAAAAAGAGGAAACAGGAGAAGAACACGACGAGAAAGAAAAATACGATGTTGACGTTTCCGTGGGTTTCGATGACGTCTACGAAGCGAAGAGCGAATACCAGGTCAAATCAGAATATCAGCAGAAGACGAAATACTGATTTGCGAAGGCAATGTTTTTAAATAGAATAAGTTCATAATAAATATAATTCTTAAAAGGGGGTGTCTTTTTATGGCAAAGGGGAGCGAATTCACTATTAAGGTCGAAAATGTTGTTGCTTTTACCACCTTGAACATCAACATCTCCTTGAACAAACTGGTTGGTTCTGTTGAAGATACTGAATACAAGCCCGAACAGTTCCCGGGCCTTGTTTACAGGCCGAAAAACCCGAAGTCCGCAGCACTGATATTCTCCTCTGGGAAAATTGTGTGCACAGGGACGAAATCGATAGATATGGCGAAGCAAGCTATGAAAAAGGTGGTGGAGAGAATAAAGAAATCCGGGGTAAGTGTCCCGGCAAAATATCCGATACATGTGGAGAACATTGTCGCCTCCTCAAGGATAAAGGCAGAAATTCACCTGGAAGACATCGCCTTTTCGCTCGATAACGCTGAATACGAGCCCGAACAGTTCCCGGGCCTTGTTTACAGGATAAAGGATCCCAGGGTCGCTTTCCTCCTTTTTTCCTCGGGGAAAATAATATGCACGGGGGCGCAGAACGAAGAGGACATACACACGGCGCTGGCCAAGTTCAAGGAGAAGCTCGAAGGGATCGGGGTCAAAGTGAAACCCCTGGCTGAGTAGTCTGCCAGTCTCTCTTATTTTTAACATTCGCTGATTTTTTCAGTGCACATGATCCATGTAAGAATTGATCTCCCTCCACAATTCTCTGAGTTCCTTCCCCTGGATCTTGGACTTTTTAATTTTCTCCATGCGAATATCCACATCTCCGCCTACTTCAGAAAAAAACTCGTCTACCGTAGATCCGAGAATAATTTTTCCATCGATTTCCACGCCGCCAACTTCTTCTTTATCTTTGGCGCTTTTCATTAAAAACAATAAGTTGTAGTACCATCTCCTGTCCTTAAAGCTGCCTAGAAATTCTTTGAAATTGCGTATGGATTCAGAATTATTCGGTTTTTTACTGCCGTATGTGGTTTTTATTAGTTGTTTGGGCTTTCCGTTGCCAAAAACTGGCCTGTAATATGAAAATTTTTCGGGTCTCATTTTTGTATACGCACTGTCAAAACGATCCTTTCCAAGATCAGATAGGGAATGTACAAACTCATTTTCGTAAACTTCCACAGTTTTCAATTCTTCCATTAACTCATTATAGTATGCTGTTGGCACTATTATGGTGTTGCCTTGTACATGCAGATCCTTCCCGAGTTT
>JAZGEG010000062.1:0-5346 GCA_036478655.1 Candidatus Aenigmatarchaeota archaeon
GTTTTTTGGTCATATTCGTCATCTAAAGAATATATATACTATATGCTTTAAAACCAGACTTTTTTTGTATAGAATTCCTACTTTTTAAACAAAATTCACACTTTTTAAACAAACGCTACTTATTAAACAAAGCCTCCTCAACCGAAACCTTTATAAACTTTAATCACCACCCGCTTCACCCTTCTCAAAACCAAATTATGATAAATAAATTTATAAAATACTGAGATCAATTCCTCATAATATGGAATTTATGAAATTGGAATTCGACAGGAAGTTTTATGTTTACCTTTCTCTCGTTGTTCTCGAAACTTTTGTTCTCCTCTGGTTTTCGTTTTCGCCTTCGGTTGATTTCGTAAGAACGGATTTTCCCCTTATCAGGCTGGGGGACCTTGAGCATTTTATAGCGTACGGGATTTACGGGTTTTTATTGGGTAGGGTTTTCAAGTATTTTTTCAGCGGGAAAAAATCTGTTCTTTTATCTCTTGTGATCGGGTCATTCATGGGGGGGTTGTGTGAGATTTCGCAGTATTTCCTTCCTTACAGGGTTGGGGATGTGATCGACTGGATAATAGATACATTCGGATCTCTTGTGGGGGGATTCATAAATTCGAGATTTAAACCTTTTTCTTAAATTAAATAAATTAAAAACCTAAAAACACAAGTGATTGTATGAAGGCTCCGATATGCGAGGTTTGTCTGAATTCTGGCATTCTGTGCATGGCATGCAAAAAGAAATTGGAAGGGGGGGATATCACGGACAGCGATATAAAGGTTTCGAAAGCCATAAATGATATTGCGAAAAGATTCAGGCCCTTGAACGAGATCGAGATAAAAAAGGTGATCGGGGGGAAGAGTGTATTGGTTATTATATGTAAGAAAGGCGACGGAGCGAGGCTGGTGGGGAAGGAAGGGGTCATGATCAAGAAACTATCGAAACTGATCGGGAAACCCATCAGGGTTGTGGAGGAGTCCGAGGACGTGAAGGAGTTCATCCAGAATCTCGTAAGCCCTGTCCCCGTGATAGGGTTAAACATAATATACAAACCTGAAAAAGAGGTTTTGAAGGTCATAATACCAAGGGGGAGGAAAATCCCGATGTCCAAGGAATCCTTTGCCGAGGTGGTGAATCGTATGTTCGGCAAGGATTCGATGGTGATGAGTGAATAACTGGTTCTGGTGTTTGTATGGGGAAGAAGAGAATAGTGGTTCATGACAAGGAGTTGTGCAGGTTTGACAGCTGCGGTTACAAGTGTGTGAAGATATGTCCGATCAACAGGTCCGGGGAGGAATGTATAGTGAAGGGCGAGGATAATTATCCCATATTCAATGAGGAGCTGTGCATCGGGTGCGGGATATGCTCAAAGGCGTGCGAGAAACTCGGGTTCAACGCGATATCCGTCGTTAACCTTCCGAAAGAGCTCGAGGAGGATCCCATACACAGATACGGGAAAAACCAGTTCGCCCTCTACAAGCTTCCCATCCCGAAGAAAAACATGGTGACTGGTTTGATCGGCCCGAACGGGGTGGGGAAGACTACGGTCCTCAACATCCTTTCCAAGAACATCAAACCGAACATTGGTCTGTTGAGCAAAAGGGTTCCGTGGGATTTCATAATAGAAAAGTTCAAGGGAACGGAGCTGCAGGAATATCTCGAGAGGCTCTCCCGGAAAAAGCTCAGTATAGGCTACAAACCGCAGCATGTTGATCTCATACCGAACATGTGGAGGGGTAAGGTTAAGGATCTGCTCAAGAAGCATGGAGATTACGCAAAGGTTGTTGAGATGCTGGGGATCCAGGAAATGCTTGAGAAGGACGTGAAAACCCTTTCCGGAGGGGAACTCCAGTTGTTAGCGATCGCAGGTGTTTTAATGAAGGAACATGATTTCTATTTCTTCGATGAGCCTTCAAGCTATCTGGATGTCAAGCAGCGGCTGCTCGTTGCAAAGGAGATCCGGAATCTCTCCAAAAGGAAAGAAGTCATGGTGGTTGAGCATGATCTAGCGATACTTGATTACCTGAGCGATCACGTTCACATACTCTACGGAAGGCCCGGGGCGTTCGGGGTGGTTTCCAACCCATACGGCGTGAGGGTCGGGATAAATACGTATCTGGAAGGGTACATAAGGGAGGAAAACGTCCGCTTCAGGGACAAGCCTGTGTTCTTCTCTAAAAGCGCACGCACGCCCGGGAAAGACCATGTTTTCCTCGAGTTCTCAGGGTTCGAGAAATCCTTTGGGGACTTCGCTCTTAAAACAGAACCAGGCGAGATTTACAGGGGAGAGGTTATAGGGATATTGGGACCCAACAGTATCGGGAAAACCACCTTCATCCGCATGCTGGTGGGCGAACTGAAACCAGATGAGGGGGAATTCGTGAAGATGAGGCTCTCCTACAAACCCCAGAGGCTGGTTCTGGAAAAGGGAGAGGAGAATCTCGAAACCAAAGAATACATAGAGATGGAAGCGGGGAAAAAATTACAGGACAGCGAGTTCAAGAAAATCCTCTCTTCCCTGGGGATCAAGAGGAATCTTGAAAAGAAAATGAAGAACCTTTCGGGAGGGGAACTGCAGGCAGTGTTCATCGCCTGCGCGCTTGGGAAGGAACATGACATCCTTCTCCTCGATGAACCATCCGCGTTTTTAGATGTTGAACAAAGGCTGAAGGTGTCGAAAATCATAAGGGCTCATGTTGAGGGCAACGAGATATCCGCGTTCGTGGTGGACCATGACCTGCAGGTGATAGATTCCATAGCGGACAGGGTAATGGTTTTTGAGGGAGAGAAGGGGGAGAAGGGGTTTGGGGAGAAGCCCTGCGAAATGAAGGAGGGTATGAACCGTTTCTTGAAAACCTTAGAGATAACGTTCCGGAGGGATCCACAGACGGGAAGGGCAAGGGTGAACAAGCCCGATTCCCAGAAGGACAGGGAGCAGAAGGAAATGGGGGAGTATTACTACAGCAGGTAAGCATATATTTAAATAGTTTACTACGTAATAATGAATAAATTGTGATGTATATGAGTTCATACCCCGTTGATGCACTCGGTTCATACGAAGTCGGCAGTAAATTGAAAGAAATTTCAAATGGCCTTAACAGGTTAAATTTTGGGAGAAAATACCAGCTATCAGCTGATCATGAAACTTTTACAAAGTCTGAGCGTGTAGTTGCAACTTTAAATGGCTCCCACATGGGTGAAGTTGCAAAGGGTGTAGCTGATATTAATTTTTATAATAGAGGTGAATTTGGCTCTCTGTGTTTAGGTTTTAAAACAAGGTTGAATGATGGGGCATGCTGCAAATCTGAACCATTAGTCCTTCATCTCTGTAAAGGAAGCAGAGTCAGTGAAATTTTGAGTCAAATCGAGAGGTATTTCAGAGAAAATATCACTAGTGTTGAGGTGCCTCGCCAAGAACAAGAAGTGGAAAAACCTGGAAGATCTTGGAGTTCTGTTAGTTGGGATTATTTGTAAAAATTCAGAATTATTATACAAGGTGAAAAATAACAAGGAAGGTTCCGAAAGCCAGTGTTCCGAAAATGACCAGCCAGTCCTTCGTTTTCATCTTCAAATCATATTTTGTCTTTCCCTTCCCGAATCCGCGGGATTCTACTGACACCGCGAGGTTTCTCGCCCGCGTAAGGGCCTTAGCGAATAAAGGAACGATTATCGGGAAATATGCTGTTATTTTTTTCGGTCCCCTTTTCCGCAAACCCCTGGATTCCTGGGATATCATTATGGTCTTTATTTCTGACTGGAAGATCGGGATGAAACGAAACGCTGTGGTCAGGGAGAAGGCCAGATCCTTAGGAAGAAAGTTGCCCAGGGATTCCATCATTTCCTTTGGCCTGTTCGTAAGCATAAGGATGGAAACCGCGAACAGGAGGATGAAGAGCCTGAACGATATCCCAATTCCAAAGACAACGCCCTCCAAAGTCAGGGTGAAATCCAAAATCCTGTAAAGGGCGGTCTGCCCCAACGGGTAGAAAAACCCCTGGATGATTATGACTAAAATTGAGAGTATTATGAAAATTTTAGAGAAATCCTTAAGCTCACGGAAAGGCAGCCGGTTCGCCAAAAATACAAGAAACACGAAAACGAAGATCGTGAGCAGATAGTATGTGTTCACCGAAAGCAGGCAAAGGATTGAGAGGAAAACGAAAAAGAACAGCTTCGTTCTCGGATCGAGTTGGTGGAATGTGCTCTGTCCTTTGTGATATGCAAGCATGCTCACACCTTCAGGAGTTCTTTCAAGTCCGTCTTTATCCCCTTCTTTTTGAGGAATCTTTCTAATCTTAAAACCTTCGGGGTCTCTATGCCGATCCTTTCTAGTATTTCGAAGTTTTTGAAAACCTCCGGGGGCTTCCCGTCCAGAATGAATTTCCCGCCGTCCAGAACGAGTATCCTGTCAGCGTATTCCAGCAGCCAGTCAACCTTATGTTCTATGATTATTATGGTTTTTCCTTTCCCGTGAAGGTCCTTCAGGATCCCGTAGATTTCTTTGGTTGATCTGAAATCCAGCTGGGAGGTCGGTTCATCGAGTACCAGGATATCGGGATTCATCGCCAGCACGCTCGCTATGCATACCTTCTGTTTCTGGCCCACTGACAAGGCGAAGGTTTCCCTGTATTTAAGATCCTTTATTCCCACCATTTCGAGGGCGGAATCAACCCTTTCTTGAATTTCGCCCTTTCCCAGGCCGAGATTCTCCGGGCCGAATGAGACCTCGTCACTGACTTCAAGAGAAAATATCTGGAAATCAGGGTCTTGGAAGACCATGCCCACCGATTTCGCCAGGTCAAACACCTCGGAGGATTTAGAGTTCTTCCCGCAGATCTCGACGTCCCCTGAGAATTTTCCTTGAACGGAATTCGGTATTATCCCATTGAGGCACATGGCAAATGTGCTCTTCCCTGAGCCCGTTGCCCCCATTATTCCGATGAATTCCCCTTTTTTTATTTCCACGTCCACCTTTCTGAGAACCGGTTCTTCTTTGTATGAGAAGTTGAGGTTTCTTATTCTTATCATATCGTTCCGAACCTTGTCAGCTTGAACCTGAATGCAAGCATCCAGGCTATTGCGAAATCGATCAATCCCTGTATGGCGTTCAGTCCGAACATAACGAGAGGCGGGACGAATTCCATCGCCTGCTCGGGGGGCATCCCGAAGAAAACCGGGATCGCGAAATAGTAATTTGCAGGTATCACGAAAAGTCCTCTCACGATCACGGAGGATATCAGAACAGTGACGAACCATCTTGTTTTCTCGATATCCTTTATCTTCAATTTCGAAAGGTAAACTATCAGGGCGGGCACGAAAAACATGGGAAGCGTGGCGATGAGCTTCATGCTAGC
>JAZGEG010000063.1:0-3996 GCA_036478655.1 Candidatus Aenigmatarchaeota archaeon
ACTTGATGTGGAGATGGAGAAGGGTAAAATAAAGAAGACAAAACTCGAGGTATACGAAGCTGCGAGGTATTTCGAGGCCATGGTCAAGGGCAGGGATTACAGGGAAGTGCACACCATAACCCAGAGGATATGCGGAATATGCACGGTTATCCATACCATCACTTCACTGAGGGCGATCGAAAACGCATTAAGCGTGAAACCTTCCCAGCAGACAATCGATCTCCGAAAGCTTTTGTTGTATGCGAGCCAGATACACAGCCACACTGCACACCTGTTCTTCTTCGCTCTTCCTGATTATCTCGGGTTCCAAGACGCGATAGAGATGTCCAAGAAGAGGCATGATTACATACATCTCGCCCTGGACCTCCAGAAGTTCGCGAGCGACATCGTTAGGATCATAGGGGGAAGACCTATCCACCCAGTAAGCCCGAAAACAGGAGGATTCTATTCATTTCCTGACAAGGAAAAGATCGGAAAGATCAGGGAGAATCTTGAGGGTATGAGAGGGCTCTCGGAAAAAGTCGCAAGGATATTCATGTCCCTGAAATACCCTGAACTCGAGAGTGATTCTCTTCACTTCGGTCTGAAGAACGGGAAAGAATACCCGTTGTATGAGGGGGTGGTCACGAATTCAGGAGGATTCTCTTTCAAAGCGAAGGATTACAAAAAGCACATAAATGAGGAAATACGAAGTTATTCGAATGCGAAATACTCGACTTTCAAGGGTGAAAACTACATGGTAGGGGCGCTCCCTAGGCTAAACATGAACCACAAATTCCTCTCCGGGAGGGCGAGATCCCTCCTAAAAGAATCCGGTTTTGTCCCGCCCATCTCCAATCCCTTTGTTAACAACTTCGCGCAGGCCCTTGAGATCGTTCACTTCACTGATGAATCCCTTAGGATTCTGGAGGGTTACGGTAACGGGATGAGAAAGGAAGAATTCGAAGTAAAACCCAAAGAAAGCGAGGGCATCGCTGCATGCGAAGCCCCGAGAGGAACCCTCTACCACCACTACAAGATCGGGAAGGGCGGGGAGATAAAATACGCGAACATCATAACCCCCACTTCCCAGAACGTGTGCAACATGGAGAGGGACATAGGGCTTTTCCTGCCATCCATAATAAAGTATCCTGAGAAGAAAGTCAAGCTCTTCCTGGAAATGCTCATAAGGGCGTATGATCCGTGTTTTTCATGCTCGACACATTTCCTTGATTTCAGATTGAAGAGATAATATTCCGGATATCCCCCAGAACCTCTTCCTTATTCTTTCCAAAAGGAATGCCTATTATCCTGAACTTGGCGTCTTTCACGTTTTCCAGGATCTTGAGAAAGAATCCCAAATCCAAATCGTGAAGTGTTACAGTTTGGGTTTTCTTGAATTCTTCAAGGCTATCGAAAACGCGTATTTCTTTTATCCCCTTAACGACATCAAGGATAATCACATCTTCCCTTTCCATGTGCTCGGCGAGTTCGAAAGGGCTTTTACACTTAACCAGATTCTTTCCGTCAACACAGCCTTTAAGAGAATCGTATATCTCAAACGCCAGGGTATCCCCTTCGTTATAACTCCCGAAGCACAGGATCGTCTTGTTCATTTATTCACCAATTTTATTTCAACAATTCAGGAGCGTGCCTTCTTATGGTTTCCTTTTTCTCCTTCTCCACAAAATGAAAAACCCCGCAAATATTATGACTACGTAGATACCCAACACAGCCAATGATACTTCATAGAAAGCGAAAATGAAATATGTTATCACTATTACTGCGATTATCCATGTCACCATCGGAATCCAGAATTCTATGTTTTTCATTCGAAACCCCCTACTCTATATCAATCTGAGCCCTCTGCAAGCGCCCGGAATAGTCTATGAACACGCTCTTTATCTCTGTGAATTCCTTTATCGCTTCTGTTCCTGCCTCTCTTCCCCCGCTTCCTGTTCCTTTCACCCCTCCGAACGGGAGGTGTACTTCCGCCCCTATCGTGGGGGCGTTTATGTAAACCAGCCCTGATTCCGCGAGCCTCATGGCCTTTATCGCTTTGTTCACGTCCTTCGTGTAGATCGACCAGGAAAGCCCGTAGTTAACGGAATTCGCTATTCTGACCGCGTCATCGAAATCCTTTGCCTCCATTATGCACACAACAGGCCCGAATATCTCCTCCTGTGCAATCGTCATCCCCGGTTTCACACCCGAGAAAACCGTGGGGGCGATGAAGAATCCCTTCTTGTGCTCTTTTCCTGTAAGCCTTTTCCCCCCTATCAATATTTTCGCTCCTTCCTTCTTTCCTTGGTCTATGTAGCCGAGAATCTTGGTCATCTGCCTCGCGTTTATTATCGGCCCCGTGAGCACTCCCTTCTTCAGGCCGTTCCCGACCTTGACCTTCTTCGCCCTTTTAAGGAACTTCTCCGTGAATTTCCTCAAGACGGGCCTTTCCACTATTATTCTAGATGTTGCCGTGCATCTTTGTCCTGCGGTCCCGAAAGCGCCCCAGATCGCCCCGTCTACCGCGAGGTCAAGATTCGCATCTTTCAGAACTATTTCAGGGTTCTTCCCTCCCATCTCAAGCTCCACCGAATTCAGCTTTTTCGCTCCCTCCACATAGATGTGCGTTCCCACATCGGTTGATCCGGTGAACGAGAGGTGGCCTATATCCTTGTGCCTCGCGATCGCCTCGCCTGCCGAGGAGCCCGGACCTGTCACGAGATTCAGAACGCCCCCGGGGATCCCTGCCTCCTCGAATATTTTTACAAACTCTATCCCTAAGGCAGGGGCATCGCTAGAGGGCTTGAAAACGATCGTGTTCCCTGCAACCAAAGCGACCGGTATCTTCCAGGAAGGTATCGCTATCGGGAAGTTCCATGGGGTGATCATTCCCACCACGCCTATGGGCTCGTGGATGAACATCGCGAACTTGTCCGGAAGCTCGGAAGTCGTGGTCTCCCCTAACAATCGCCTTCCCTCACCCGCGAAGTATTTTGTGGCGTCTATCGCTTCCTGGACCTCTCCCCTTGCCTCCTCCAGGTTCTTTCCATTTTCCATGGTTAGCAACCTCGCCAGCTTCTCTTTCCTCTCCTCGAGCATGCGCGCTGCCCTGAAAAGGATCTCTCCCTTTTTTGGAGGGGGGACGAATTTCCATTTCTTGAAATTGTCCTTTGCCGCCCTGACAGCGAGATTCACGTCCTTTGAATTCCCCGCCTGGCATTTACAGACGATCTCGCCGGTGGCGGGATTTATGTTGTTGAACGTTTTCCCAGAACTCGATTTCACCCATTTCCCGTCAATATAATTAAGATATGTTTTTACCATACGCACCACCTCAATTTCATTTATTTTTTTCAAGCTTTTCGATCTTCTTCTTAAGTTCTATAATATTCAATTCCCTGCCCACTGCAAACTTGTTTAATTTCTTAGCTGTATCAAGCTCATTTTCCAGATGCCCGATTTCTTTTTGAATCTTTAGCCTTTCTTTGCTAATTTCATTTAGCCTTGAATCGGTTTTTACTCTCTTCGCTGAAGTTGATCTGATTACCGATACGTGATGCTTCATGATTGCCCCTATAAGACCAGAACTTGAAAGGAAGAATACTCCGATGACAGCATTCAGGGTGTTTAGGATAGATTGCGAAACAAGGGAAGATGCTATAAAGGAAAACGTCACCATAGCGAAAAGAAAATAAGTAGCGAACAGAAAAAGCGAAACCAGACCATACAACCACTTCCAAATATTTTTCTCGGATCTGAATGTCCAAAACATGCGCGAGCTTATGTAAAAAGCATATCCCAAGGCTACCAGGCTCGCCATCATTATGACTGTTTCAATCATCAATTAATATTTAGTATGGCTATTAAAATATAATTTAAATCATTTCAATCAAATATCCTAAAATGGGCCGGTAGATCAGCGGTGAGCCTTTTTCCGGTATCTTTCGCGTACGCAAAAACCTTCGGGAAAAGGTTCGTTGAATAGATCGCCACCTTGGCAAATCTGTGGAGGTA
>JAZGEG010000064.1:0-4905 GCA_036478655.1 Candidatus Aenigmatarchaeota archaeon
GAATCAATTTTTATCTCAAAGAATTATTCAGTTCTTCGACTTGCCTTCGGGTGGTTTAACGAGTTAGAAATGAAAGCAAAAGGACATTCGGAGAGAAATCCTCATAACCGTAAATTAAGGCGACATCGTAATCGAGCGAGAAGAGCGAGTCTTTGTCTGTGACCTGGGTGATTTCGAACTCCACTTCTGCACCATTCATGATAAACGATTCATCCTCGAAGATTTTTTCCACTATTTGAAAATCTTCATTGTCGCACAGGCACCCTATCTCTATTTCAGGTTTTATGACGTTTTCGAGCAGGACAGAATATATGATGTTCCCCGGCAACGTTTGGTTAAGCTCGTCCCCTAGTTCTGTTCGGTTGAACCAGTCCACCCCCTTTCTTTCCAATGCCTTGAGCACATCATCCCCTGTCAAACCAAGCTTTATCTTTGCCCAGTCATCCGAAACCCTGGGTATGCTCGCAAACTGCGCGAACACGAAGAATACGAGCAACACAACAAGCAGTATCTCAACAACGTGTATGAACCCCTTCATATTCCTTCCCCGAAGCAAACTCAATTTATTATTGCAATGTTTACATTATAAATTATGGACTGGAAATCCGTTTTTTCTTATCTGGGGCTCGTCTTGATTATCCTCTCCTTTTTAATGCTCCTCCCCCTCGCCGTGAGTTTCATATTCGCTGAAAACGTTTACGTCCCCTTTTTGCTCGGGGCCCTTGTATCCTTCGTTATCGGGATATTTTTGAGCAAAAAATTCGAGAAAGAGCCCCTGACCCTGGGTTCGGCGATGGTCCTCGCAGGCCTGACGTTCGTGACCATCTCTCTCCTGGGCTCGATAGTCTACCTTGACCATCTGGAACCGATAAACGCGGTTTTCGAATCGGTTTCAGGCTTCACCACAACAGGCCTGACCACTGTAAACCCTGAGAGCCTCCCGTACTCGATCCTTTTCTGGAGATCGCTCACCCAGTGGATCGGCGGGATAGGGATACTGATCATATTCCTCCTGCTCCTTTCCTCCCCCGGGATGTCCTCCTATTATATCTACAGGGCTGAGGGCCATTCACACAGAATAGAGGCCGGTGTGTATTCCACGGTCAAGAGGATATTCTTAATTTACGGGATTTACACTGTTATAGGGATTGTTTTGCTTACCTTAGTCGGCATGCCCTTATTTGATTCTTTCAACCACACATTCACCTCGATAGCCACCGGCGGGTTTTCTGTCAAGAACAATTCCACCGGAGCTTACAACAGCCCGTTGATAGAGGTTGTCATGATTTTGCTGATGGTTTTGGGGGCGACCTCATTCTTTATCCATGACAAGCTGTTCAAAAGAAAGTTCACCGAATACGTGAAAAACAGCGAAGTCCGGTTATTCTGGACGATAATAATAGTTTTTTCCGCACTGGTTTCATTATCGTTCCTCTCGAACCCCGAGCCCTTCAGGGTAGGGATTTTCCAGGCGTTTTCTGCCCTGACGGGAAGCGGTTTCACCCTGACCTCTAACTACCCTGAGCTCTCCAAGCTATTGCTGCCCATACTTATGATAATTGGCGGGTTCGCAGGATCAACGGCAGGGGGGCTGAAACTTGTCCGGGTGGGGATACTCGGAAAGGCGATAACCTGGGTGAGCAAGAAGATATCCTACCCGATATCCGCAGTTGTCCCGTTCAAGTTCCACAGGAGAATCGTGAGCGATGAGGAGCTGAGCATTATTTCGCTCTTCTCTTTCGTTTACATACTGATCCTTATCATATCAACCATTGCCCTAAGCTTCATGGGCTACGCCCCGATAGATTCGTTCTTCGTTTCCGCCTCTGCTGAAGGAACGGTCGGGCTGACGACGATAGACATCGCGAGCATGAACCCTTTGGGGAAAACAATGCTCATGATAGACATGCTGTTGGGGAGGCTGGAAATCCTCCCGTTCTTCGTCCTGCTCTTTGCGGTATATTCCGGATTGCAAAAGAGAAGAAGATGATCATTCCACTATTTGAAGGAGCTCGCTCAGATCCTTTATCACGAAATCCGGTTTCTCTTTCCCTTTCAGTTCGTAGTTGTAATCCCTCCAGCTTTTCGCTGCCATCTCCTTGGGGTGTTCCATAATCACCGCCTTTATCCCGATCTCCTTCGATGGCTTAATATCCCTTTCCGGGTCATCCCCGACGTAAAGGATCCGTTCTTCCGGGAGGCCGAACATGTTCACCATGTGCCTGAACACCCTGATATCCGGCTTCTCGATCCCCAGCCTCCCGGAAACTATGACCTTTTCGAAGAATTTCCTGAAGCCTGTCCACGAGAGCTGCATGTTGAGCGTATCGACCGATTCGTTCGAGACCACGAAAAGTCTCTTCCCCCTCCCCCGCAGATCCCCGAGTACCCTTTTCGTTTCCTCAATCCTGTAGTCGTTCCTCAATATGTGCTTCAGCCCGCCCCTGTACACCACAAGCAACTGCTGGGCGATTTTCGACCTATCGCTTTTCTCAACCCCCAGCTTCTCCAGCGTCGTCCTTACCAACGGAAGCCCCTGCGCGAAGTGAGAGCAGTGGGGGTAGTTCATTTTGATGTTAACGTCACTCCATGCCTTCACCAGACGTTCCTTCGGGATTCCGTATCCGTTCTTCTCCATAACCTTGAGAAACTCCAGAGCCTTCAGATCCATAACCTTCCCGAAGGGGTCGGACACGAGCGTGTTCCCGTAATCGAAGCCTATCCCGTCTATGCGCATGCAATAAGTTTTATTTTCAGGTATTAAAATATTCTCATGCTCTTGAAAGTTCACGAAGAACTACTTAAGGAATCCGGACCCCGGGGATGGGACGGCGACCCGTTAGAATGAGGACTCAGTAAATTATTTCCAGGAGTTCCCTCAGGTCTCCTATAACAAAATCGGGCTCGTGTTTTCCATCCAGCTCAACTTCATAGTTCCTCCAGGCACTGGCAGGCAGATTTTCGGGATTCTTAAGAAGTATAGCCTTCATGCCCAGTTCCTTCGCTGGCTTAATATCCCTCTCCGGATCATCCCCCACGTAAACTATGTCATCCTTACCTGCCCCGGTTACCTTGATAAGATACCTGAATATCTCCGGGTCCGGCTTTTCTATGCCAATGGCTTCTGAGATCAGAATTTCTTCAAAGTACTTGTCAAGCCCTGTCCAGTATAAAACGGTTTTCGCTCCCTCCTCCCGGTCGTTCGTCATTACAGCCAGCTTCTTCCCCCTGCCTTTCAGTTCGCTCAGAACTTCCTTTACATCATCGATTCTTTCGTCCTTCCTGAGAGCACTCTCCAAGCTCCCCCTGTAGGCCGCCAGAAGCTGCTGCGCTATCCTGCCCCTGTCCTTTTCCGAGACATTAAGTTTTTTCAGGGAGTCTTCTACGATGGATATTTCCTGGTAGAAATGCGAGCAATGGGGAGGGTTCATGTTATCGTTTGAACTGGCCCAGTAGTTTACAATCTCCTTTCCACTCACTTTATATCCTTCTCCCCCCATGATTCCGTGGAAATCGTTCGCCTTCAATCTCAGAAGCTCACCGAAAGTATCGAAAACCAGGGTATTCCCGTAATCAAAGGCCACCACGGAAACATTAAGTTTTTTCATTGTCATAATTATTTTTAAAAGTTTTAAAACCATTCTCATTCTATGAATCTGATGGAGATTTTCGAGAGCCTTCTCAGGGATTTCGGACCCCAGGGATGGTGGCCAATCGAAAGGAATTTCAAGCCGAGGGAATGGGAGATATGCGCGGGCGCGATCCTCACCCAGAACACGAACTGGCGGAATGTCGAGCGCGCCCTGGAAAACCTGAGCAAGAGCGGAATCCTCTCCCCGGATGATGTTTTGAAAATAAACATCAAAACCCTCGAAACCCTTATAAAACCCTCCGGCTTTTACAAACAGAAGGCCGAACGCCTGAAGGAATTCGCCAGGTTCGTTTCAAGTTTCAGGACTTTCGAAAACTTCAGGAAGGACGTGAAGAGAAGCGAACTCCTCGAAGTGAAAGGAATCGGACCCGAAACGTGCGATTCCATCCTCCTCTACGCATGCGAAAGGCCTTATTTTGTCATAGACGCCTACACGAAGAGGTTCGTGAAAGCGCTCGGGATAAAAACAAAGGAGGACTATGAAAACCCCCGAAAGTATTTCGAGAAGAACCTGCCAACAGACACAAAAATCTACAAGGAGTTCCACGCCCTGATAGTGGAATGGGGAAAGCGGAGAACCGGAATTAAACCCGGGGGCAAATGAGTAAATAATAAAGTATATAATAATCAAAACCCAAATTTAGAACATGAGGGGGGTTTTCAGGGTTTTCTCTTCAATTGTAATATTCATCCTAGTTTTTTCAGTTCTGTTCATCCTAGCTTTTTCAGTCCTGCCGGAAAGCGTGCTTTCTGCACCGCCAGGAGGTGGTGGTGGTGGTGGTGATGGTACATGCCCGGATCGGTGTGATGGTGATTGGGAGTGTCAGGATTGTTGTGATGACGTGAACCCCCAGTATTGTGGTCATCAGGGTTACTGCGAAGGGTCTCAACCAGGACTTTGTGTGCTTGAGTGCTCTTGTTTAGAAGGTGAGTGCGGTGCGGAGTGTGATGCAGGTATTGGTTGCCCTTCTGATGGCTGTTATAATACCCCATGCCCGGGCTGTGAGTACAGGGACTACTACTGCAATATGGAGCCTAATTGTGACTGCGGTTACACTGCCTATGACCCTGACGCTACCACTTACCCAACTTGTATTAATGGAGATTGTTGTACGGGGTGTGGCCTAGCGTGGCTTTCAGGTGGATGGGGACCTAATTCCAAATGCTGCGGCGACGACGCCGGCGAGAGCTGGAATGGTACTTGGTTCGCACCCGCTTGCTGCATCAACGCAACCCCTATAGTGCAGAGTTTT
>JAZGEG010000065.1:0-2268 GCA_036478655.1 Candidatus Aenigmatarchaeota archaeon
TGCAGACACAAACCCAGGAGGCCTTCCGAGGATTCGGTTCCCGGGGGTTCCGTGAAGCTGGCCGATGCGAACAAGGATGAGCTGTGGATAGACAGGGGGGCTGAAGTATGCGAATACTGGAAGCAGAAATGCGATGCCCTGAACCACAAGTATCCTGTCATGAATTACAGCTACTTCCTCGGTGAGACCATGTATGCCAAGGACTTCGGGAAGCGCTCGATAATGATATGCGACGAGGCGCACAACATGGAGGACGAGCTCATGCGTTTCATCGAGTTCACCATGTCGGACAAGGACCTGAAGATGATAAACAGCAGGATCCCTGACGGTGACATGCCGGTGGAGAACTGGATAGAGCAGATAAGCGAGTGGAAGGCGAACCTTTCCCTTGAACTGAAGACCACGAGGGAAAGGGCAAAGCAGGGCAAGGGCGGCAACGACACGCTTGCGAAGATGAAGAGGCTCGAGGAGAAGGTTGAGAAATGCGGGTTCATCACGGACGAGCTCTCGAGCGATTCGGAGAACTGGGTCATAGATTTCGGGGAGAATTTCGGCTCCAGGAGCGTCACCTTCAGGCCGATATTCGTCAGGAGATGGACGGACAAGTTCTTCACCATGGCCGACAGGTTCCTCCTCCAGTCCGCGACCATAATAAACGCGAAGGCGATGGCCGCGGGTCTCGGCATCGTGGAGGAGAGCTGCATGTTCATACGGACCGGGATGGAGTTCGCCCCTGAAAAACGCCCGATATATTACGCTCCTGTCGGGAAGATGACAAAGGGCGAGATAGACTCGAACCTCCCGAAGATGCTGGAGGAGATAGAGAAGCTGATGGAGAAGTATCCTGACAAGAAAGGGGTCATACACACCCATACCTACCGCATACAGGAATACCTCCTGAAGAATCTCAAATCCAAACGCGTGATAGCCAACAGATTCGATGCCCCTTTCGAGAGGAACAGCATAATGAGGAAATTCATGCATTCTAAGGAACCTCTTGTCCTCATAACGCCGAGCGCTTACGAGGGCATGGACTTCAGGGATGACATGTGCAGGTGGCAGGTCATATGCAAGGTTCCGTATCCCAACCTCGGGAACAAGCAGGTGAGAATGAGGATGGAACTTGATAACAAATGGTACCAATGGAAGACCGTCCTCCGCCTGGTCCAGACATACGGCAGAGGGACGAGATCGAAAGACGACTGGTGTGACACGTACCTCCTCGACAAGTCGTTCGAGACTCTTGTCCGTTCCAACAGAGAACTTTTCCCGGAATGGTTCAAGGAAGCAGTTGTTAGCGAGTGATTCGTCGCTCGAACTCGGCCGGGTTTAAAATCCTTGCGTTTCACTTTAAATTATTATCGACTATCAAATAATTTATGAGCGGGGATAACCCAGAGGTCGATAAAGAAGTGTACGTCATAGACTTTTCTGAAGATATCAAGAATGTTTGCGGGAAATTACTTGAACCTGGGAATAAGGTAGTTGAACTGCTTACAGGGGAGTCGTTTTGTAAAATGCCTTTTAACACCATTGCGCCTTTAATAAATCCTGATGGGACCTACATAGCAATAGATGATTCGTATGGTGATAATTTTTTTTCAAAAGCTGAAAAGGAGAAGTGGGACAAGCTCACTCTAACCGGGGAAAGAATTGACGTTCAAGATTACCGATTTGACCCGGATAGTAATTTAATAGTTGGATTGAACATTATCACACACTTCCAAAACCATGACAAGAAAAAACAACAGCCAGACCCAGCTCTTGTTAAAACATTAGGGAACATCTCAGAACAGTGTCCTAATTCGTATTTGGTGTTGTTCGGTTGTGAGTTTGATTACTGTTCAACGGACAAGGCCCTGGAGCAATACTTTAAAAAATGTGAAATTCTATTCGGAAATACAACTCCGTATTTCATAGGCACTAACAGAGAATAAAAAGAAGTCACCCCCGCCAACCGCTCTCTGATTTATGGGTTCAACATTGTTTTAAAAAGCTAACAATTATAAAAACTAGTTCTAGGAGGTGAAAAAATGAATAAGAGAATTATCTATACAGTTCTTATTGCTTTCGTTGCAATAGCAGTCTTTTCAAGTGGCGTTCTAGCTCCAACAAGAAGAACGGAAGACTTTGGCGACCCAATAGGAAACTATAACTTCAAAGTAGAAATAGCAGGTATCGAAGCAGGTTATTTCACATCAGTGGACGGGCTTACAATTGAACACGAAGTCATAGAATACATGAACGGAGACGAGCTTTTGGTCAGAA
>JAZGEG010000066.1:0-2218 GCA_036478655.1 Candidatus Aenigmatarchaeota archaeon
CGGCCTGTCCGGGTTGTGGATTATCTTTTTCTTTCCCCTGTAAGTCAAACCCTTTATTCCCTTTAAGGTTTTCCCTTTTTCGATCGCTTCCGCCAGCTCCACCACAGTGATGTCGTACTCCCCACTGCATATGGAATCTATTTTTTCAGATAAATTCAGGGTTTTGTTTGGAAGGCGAGTGGGGTGGGTTCCCACCAGGGAAACATGTCGAACACCCAAATCCTTTATTTTGGAGGCGATTTGAATATCATTGTATATGCTTGGCGTACTGGTGTCAACAAAGACAATATCGGGTTTGAATTTCTTAATAAAATCGAGTGTTTGTTCTCTTGACCATTCGCTGGCGACAGCGTCCACGAGCTTCGTTTGAAATCCATGCTTCTCAAGGTTTCCTGTGGCATACGCCAGATAATATGGGTAATAAAACGTCCCTCCCTTTGTCACGCATGGTGAACGCGATTGTCTGGAATACATCGGGAGGAATGGCGGGTTGATCATCAAGACTTTCATTTTATTACCTTGTTGTATTTATTTTAATAATTTAATTCGTTAAATCAAACTAAATATGATTCGGGAAATGATGTGATTAAATGAGAATATTTTACGTGACATCGTGTTTAGGTGACAGCGGGGGAAGTGAAATCTACACAAGAGATATTATAAAAGAGTTCATCAGAAGGGGTCATGATGTCTTCGTGTTCACATCTTCTCATTACAAAAATCCCAGCATAAAAACGTATAACATCCGTACTTTTGGTCATCACGGGCTGCATAAATTTGAACTTTCACTATGTTTCAGGAAGGCAGTCAAACTGGCGAGAGAATTCAGGGCGGACATAGTTCAGACCCACGGGACTGCTGTCGTGGGACTTATTGGGCATTTTGTAAAGAATGCTCTGGGGATCCCGCACATCACTTTGATCGAAACGATCTCATCGATAGACAAAACCCTTCATGCAAGATTCGTGTTCGCAACAGAGAGGTTTCTTGTACCAAGGTTGAACTACGATGGGATTGCCATCTGGAATGAAAGGATAAAGGACAAGTTCCTCATACCATGGGGTATTGATAAAAGGGAAATAACCATAGTTCCCGTTGCGTTGGACCTTGAAGGCTATGACCCGAGTGTGGATACAACAGAGGTAAGGAAGAAGTACGGAGAGAACTTAATAACATGCATGAAGACTTTTTACTACAGGAATGCAAAGGGAATCGAGTACCTTATAGAAGCCATGAAGATAGTTTCAAAAAGACACCCTGAATACAGGCTCCTCATTTTCGGGGGTGGGGAATACCGCAAGCATTTAGAAGATTTTGTGAAAGAACAGGGGGTGGGAGAATTCGTGAAGTTGCCCGGTTTTCTTCCACCGGAAGTTTATAAGAAGGTCTGTGTGATAAGTGATGTTGCCCCCCATTCGTTCACCTATGGGATCTCCGCATCACTATCGCTTCTTGAATACATGGCTATGGGAATATCCTGCGTGGTGACGGATATAGGCTCTATCAGGGAATTTACAGGGGATTCCGTGCTTTTGGTGAAACCTAAAGATCCCAAATCAATAGCTGATGGTATCATAAAGTTGATAGAAAACCCCGAGCTCAGAAAAAAATTAGGGGAAAAGGCAAGGGAAAGAGCTAAAAATAACTATTCCATAAGAAATGTAGTTGACAAACTTGAAGTGATGTTTAATGAATGCAAAAGATAAAAAAATAAAATGTGTAGTGTTATGTGCGGGTAGAGGTACAAGGCTTGGTGCAGAAGATAAACCCAAACCTCTCTATGAGGTTAACGGTAAACCCATCCTTTTTCATGTGATAGATTTCTGGAAGCAGTTCACGAATGATTTCGTATTCGTTGTTGGATACGAAAAGGAAATGGTGATTGAATTCGTGAAAACCCTTCCAATAAATGCAGAGTTTGTTGTGCAAAAGGAACTTAAGGGCATAGCACATGCAATATACCTGACAAAAGACTTGATTACGGAAAGGTTTATAGTTGTTCTTGGCGACTGCATATGCACGGGGAATTTTATTTTCCCGGAAAATCTGGAGAATGGTTTCAGTATGTTTGAAACCGATGATGTTAATGCGATAAGCAACAGTTTTTCTGTTGAGCTTGAAAACGGGGTGGCAAAAAGACTTGTGGAAAAACCCAAGAACCCCAAGACAAACCTGTGCGGGATGGGCTTTTATTTTTTCACAAAGGAGGTGTTTGATT
>JAZGEG010000067.1:0-2275 GCA_036478655.1 Candidatus Aenigmatarchaeota archaeon
ACTCAAGCTCAAGGAGGGATATTACAACTTCGATATAGTACCCATAAGGGTGTTCACTCTCCCCTTCTTTCATACGAAAATATACAAAGTATGCGAAACGAATTCTGACGTCTCTGTCCTTCCCAAACTCCACTTCAAGACCAGGGTTATGATCAACAAGCCAAGCGTCGCGAAAGAGTCCGGTTCTCTGGTCAAGATGCAGCTCGGATCGAGCCTGGATTTTGCGGGAATGCGCGAATATTGTCATGAAGACCCGCTGAGCAGGATATGGTGGAAAGGTCTCGCCAAATACGGGGAACTCATGGTCAAGGAGTTCCATTCTTTCGGGGAAGACAGATGGATGCTCATACTTGATTTCACGAACCCCAACATTAAGGAAAAAGATGTGAAAGGGATGCTCAAGTTCACAAGACTTTTTATAGAACTATGCACGAGGAAGGACATAGCAATAGGCCTTTCCGTGTTCTCCCCGACATTCCACTATGTCGATTACAGCACCAAGAAAAAGAATCTCCTCTCATCGCTTACCATGGTCATTTCCCCTCTTTATGAAATCTCCCCAAAGGGAATCGAGCTGATAATGAAGGACGCGCTCGGTCCTGATATAGATCAACTCAAAGTCAAATGCAGGAGGAAGAACATGACGCTTTCCATGATATACTCCTATTCGGGGCTGGGGAAACGAAAAACCTTCTTTTCATGGAAGGGGAAGAGCACATTCAAGGACTGTACGAAAAAGTTCTTCGTGAATATGAAAAGAAGCGGCAAAATAGTCCTCCTCACCGACGGCAACCCGAAAAATCTCGAGATGTTCAAGAAGTTCAAAGCCATCTGCGGGAACAGACACTACGGTTTTTTGTTTGTCCTCTCACAGTCGCATGGAGACGTATTGAAACAGCTGAAAAGAGCCAAGATAAAGGCCGTGTTTGCCCCTGAGGACCAGCTTACAAAGCCCAGCTTCGTGATGAAGCTGGTCAGCATGGTATAAATATTTGAGGTAATGGAAAATGCCAGGTTCAGGAATTGCGCATATGTTCAGAAGGCTTTACATGCAATTTCTAGCGATAATTTTAATAGCGGTGGTATTCGCGTACATCCTGAACGTTATTTTTTCGATCGAGGCAACCGAAACCAGGATAATGTTCACAGCGCTTTTTCTCGCAGCCTTTGCCATAGTCCTGGTGGCATTCGAGAAGATATTGGGATGAATATCAATTTCATTCCCGACCGGTTCCGTACCTAAACTCTTGCCAGTATAACCACGTAATTCTTCCCATAGACCTTCGCGCATTTAGGACACGTGGTGTAGAAGAAATACATCTTCTTGATCTCTTTGCCTTTTGATTTAACGTAATCTTTCATTTCCTTTACCCATTTGCCAATGTTTTTGTAAGGCCCCTCAAAAACCTTGGTCATAAAAGTTCCTGATATTCTAGCCATCTCCGCATCCGGAACTTCCTTGCTGACATGTATGTAAACGTCGGAACCCCACATGGATTTCTCATCCGAGAGCATGAGAGGCTCCTTGGGAAGGGCATCTGCCTTTTGAATAATATCCATGTTCCTTACCATCATTTTACCGAACCCTATCGGAATGTGAAAGAAACTCCTCACATGATCTTTTAGGAACAGTTTGTCCTTGAATTTTACCTCTTTCTTATCCCACGGCTTGGGATCAAACCTAGGACAACAGCCCGTTTCTGATTTTTCATAAAGTTTTTCCATATCCAACGCCCCCATTCAATCCTCTTCTCTTTTCTCCCTCATTTTCTCCCGTCTTTCAGCCTCTTTCTCCCTTCGCTTTCCCTCCGCTTCCTTGCGTTTATCTTCCATCTTCATCTTCTTTTTCTCCATCTTCAGCTTCTCTTTTGCCAGCTTGTAATCGTATTCCTTCTTGCTCACGGGTTTACCGGGTTCGCTTCTTTTCGATCCGTGCGGCCCCTTTTTATGGACCTTTCCAAGTATGAGCTTGCTCAGGTATCTCCCGAAGTAGCCAATAAACCCTGCCGCGAAAATCACCGCTGCCCAGAAAAGTATCTGCTGGATTAGTTCGGGATCCATCATTTCACCCTTTTCTCTATTTTTTCGAGCCTTTTCTCGATTTTGTCAAGTTTTTCTGAAACATCCTCCCACATGTCCTGAATTATTTCATGCGGAGGCTTTGGTCTGAATCTCGCAGGGACGGGTTTCCTTTCCCTTAAGAAATCCACAATTCTTTTCTCCTTTAGAATGTAATATTTCTTCCCCTTTCTCCATTCGCTTTCCACCAGGCCTA
>JAZGEG010000068.1:0-11863 GCA_036478655.1 Candidatus Aenigmatarchaeota archaeon
TCGATCTTTTGCTCTCGCTTACCATGCAGCAATGGGGCAACATTTTCGTTTCGACAACGATCCTTTTCGGCTATGTCCTGTTCTGGTACTGGAGCATAAAATACATCAACGTCTCCAAGGCAGCAACCCTCTTGTTGCTCGCACCTGTTGTTTCGCTGGTGTTGGGTATGTGGTGGTTGAACGAACCAATCCCAGCGGTCCAGCTTCTGGGTTCTGCACTCATACTGATAGGAGCTTATTTCGTGGTCGGGATAAAGAGCAGGTTTGCGGCAGGGGTTTAATATTCCCTTTCTCCGAATATCGCTCTCCCGATTCTCACCATGTTCGCTCCCTCCTCTACCGCTGTTCCGAAATCGTCTGACATACCCATGGAGAGGTAGCGCATCTCGATGTTCGGGATTTTGTTTCGAAAGGAGTTGAACAGTGATTTCATTTTTCTGAAAACGGGACGCGAGTCTTCCGGGTTTTCGGAGTAAGGCCCGATCGTCATGAGCCCCTGGACTTTTATGCCTTTTAGATCCGAAACCTTTTCAAGAAAATCCCTTAATTCATCCGGACGGACTCCGAACTGTTTTTTCTCATCTGTGAGCATCTCGATCAGAACGGGCATTTGCCTTCGGGATTCAAGGGATTGCCCGCTTATCTTTTTCGCGACCTTAACAGAATCAACCGACTGTATCATGTCGAAGATTTCGAGCGCCTTTGAAACCTTGTTGCTTTGGAGGTGCCCGACAAAATGTTTCCTCACGTTCGAAAGGGACGGGAACTTGGTTTCAGCTTCTTGTATGCGGTTTTCCCCTATGTCTGTGAGTCCTGATTCTATTGCTTCCCTTATTTGATCGGGACCGAATGTTTTCGAGATTCCAACGAGAACTATTTCTTTCGGATCCCTTCCGGATTTTGTTGCGGAAGTTTCGATTTCTTTTCTTATCCTTTCAAGATTTTCTTTTATCCCCATTCAAACCCTTTTAGAAAGCAATTCAACATAATCAGCCGCGTGTTGCAGGGCCTTTGAAAAACCCATTTTCGTTCCGATAATAAGAACCGTCTTCCCCATCTGTTTCGCAAGCTGGACCGCTGGGAGATAATCCGCATCCCTTGAAGCTAACGCTATTATATCTATGTTGTTGTTAAACGAGGCCTTCACCATATCAACCGCCACGCTAACGTCCACATCCGATTCGGCTTCCCCTGCAAGTACGACTTTCGGTTCGAAGCCTTGATTCGCAACGGCCTCTATCAGTTTATCAGGGGCGTACTGGTTCAGGAAAACCTTCCCTGTTACGATCCTTCCGTACCTCTCGACCTTTTTCCTCAGCTCATCGAGGTCTATGTTGAATTCCCTTCTTATTATGTTGGGCCCGTCCACGAACAAGGCAAGGTTTTTCTTTTCATTCTCTTTCCTTTTTCTGAAAAACATAAGTATCACAAGTGCACTTTATAAATAGTTTATCTATTAAAAAGATTTAATAAGGTGGATCATGTTCGAAAATATTGAGAAGGAGTACGACGTTGTCGTTGTAGGGGCGGGACCTGCGGGCTCTTCGGTTTCTAGGTTCTGCGCTGAGAAGGGTCTGAAGGTATTGGTTGCGGAGAAGAGGCAGGAAATCGGGAGCCCGAAAAGGTGCGGGGAGGGCTTGTCCAAATCAGCGGTTGAGAAGATGGGGATAGAGCTTGACAATTCCTGGGTGAGCAGAAAAATGAAGGGAGCGAGTGTATACGCCCCGAACGGTAAGAAGATAACAGTTGATTTTGAAGGAGGTGAAGGCTGGGTCATCGAGAGGAAGCTTTTTGACAAGTATCTCGCGAAACTCGCCAGCCGGATCGGGGCGAAAATTATAACGAAAACTGAGGTATTTGAGGTGGGAAGGGAGAACGAAATGATTATCGCGAGAATGAGATCAAGGGGCGAAACCTTCGAGGTTCGATGTAAAATACTCGTTGCATGTGACGGGGTGGAATCAAGGGTCGCGAGGATGCTCGGGATAAATACCACCCTTTCCTTGGCTGATATCATTTCCTGTGCGCAGTTCGAAATGGCAGGTATAAAGATAGATCCTGACAGGGTTGAACTTTATTTCGGGAATGAGGCCGCTCCGGGAGGTTATGTGTGGATATTCCCGAAAGGGGAGGACACAGCGAATGTAGGGATTGGAGTGCGCAAGCCCTATTCAAAGAAGTCGGCTCTTTCCCATCTTAAAGATTTCGTTAAAGAAAGGGATGAGTTGAAGGGGGGGTCGGTGATAGAGGTGAATTCGGGCGGAGTTCCTGTGGGGGGATTCCTTGAGCGAATAGTCGATGATAATTTCATGATAGTTGGCGATGCAGCGCATCAGGTCAATCCCATACATGGAGGGGGGATAGCTGAGTCATACGTCGCGGGGAGGATTGCCAGCGAGGTTATTGTGAAGGCATTCAAAAAGAATGACTTCTCCAAAAAATTCCTTTCCGAATACGAGAGGGAATGGGAAAAACTGAGGGGGAAGAAATTAAAGAAGATCCTTAAACTTAGGCATGTTGTTGAAAAACTCAGCGATGAGGAACTGAACTGGCTGGCTGAATATCTGAAAGGGGACGAGTTAGTGGCTTTGGCAAAGGCGTCCGGCTTCAAAAAGCTCGCCTTTATTTTCATGAAAAAACCGAGACTGATGGGGCTGGCGAGAAAGCTAATATAATCTTTTAAAAATATAAATAAGACCGATCTAATATTATTTCTTGTGGGGTTTGATAAATGAGCGATATCGAAGAACCGGAACCGCCAGATCTTGGTGGTGTATGTGGTCATAAAAAAGATAAGGGAGAATGGAAGAGGGAGGATAATTTCTTTAGCCCAGAGAATAAAGCCTGAGAAGTTCGGACTGGATGATGTCGCCCAGCAAATCTTCGGAGCCGTTCTTCTTGCCACGCCTTTGTCCGTAACGGAAGAGGTTTGGATGCTTGCAAGAGAGCTGGATCCTGTCAGGCTCGTTATGTTCGTTTTGCTTTCCATTGCTGTCGTTGCTATTATCATATACTACACCAAATTCCAGAAAGTAGCGAAGGAATCGATAGGCGGGGAATTCGATGCGCCCATAGTAGGTAAGACATACGTACCGAAAAGGATAGTTTCTCTTTTCGTGATATCATACAGCATGACGTGGTTCGTGCTTTGGCTTTTCGGTATCATGGCCCATGTCGCGGACCCCGCGTGGTCCTTTAGAATTTTCATCTTCGTATCGTTCTTCGCCTCTGTGGGGGCTGCAACAGCGGACATACTGAGGTAAATTTTTAAATAAGAGTTTTAAAATTGATAACATGAAATGCCCTAGGTGCGGGTCGGAAGTGAATGAAGGATGGAGGTTCTGCCCCAAATGCGGATCGAGAATGGGCAGGGAAAGGGACATTTTCAGCAATGTTTTTGAAAGGGTGGAGCGTGAACTGAAGGGGATGGGCAGGGCTTTCGAGAGGAATTTCGAGGTGCTTGATCTTTCGCCTTTCTTCAGGAAACCGACCAGGGGTAGTGGTTTCTCCATAAAGATATTGAGAAGCGGGGATGAGAAACCGAAGGTTTCTGTAAAGACATTCGGGGATGTTGACCGGAAAGAAGTGGAAAGTGAAATGGGGAAACTGGGGTTCAGGGGAACTCCCAAACCGGAGAGATTGGAAGTGAAAGAAGGGGGGATTTGCCTTGAAAGGGCGAAAACCACAGAGGAGCCTGAAACGTGCGTTAGAAGGGTTGATGGCAAGATCATGGTTGAGGTTAAACTCCCGGGCGTAAAGAATTCGGGGGATATAGAGATCAAATCCTTGGAAAGTTCAATCGAGGTCAAAGCGATAGCAGGGGACAAGGCGTACTTCAAAATTCTCACAAAACCCGAGAAAGCGAATATCGTGAACAAACGTTTTGAAGACGGAATTCTGAGGATAGAGCTCATCTGATTGATCGAAATTTATATTCGGACTTGACCAATAATTCTATGTGAAACTCAAAATTCCTTTTTTGCCGCTTCCGTATGAAAAGGTCATAAAGATAACAGATCATTTTCTAGGTTTGGGTGAAAATTTAGCTACGATGTTCCCCTCGCTCGAATTCGACCTCGAGCAGTCAGGCTTCGAGATATCCCCGAGGAGGTGGATGTCCATCGCATTCTTAGCTTTCATGTTCTACTTTATCATGATATCCGTGGTCCTGTTGCTGGTCACCATCGCTGCGAGGATTGAAATGCAAAGGGCCTTAAGCGTTTCGCTGCTGGCAGGGCTTGGAATAGGTCTTGGCAGTTTTCTATTTTTGAGTTTTTACCCAAAACTTTCTGCGCAGAAGAGGGTGAAAGACATCGAGAAGAATCTTCCGTATACCCTCCACCACATTCTCGTGGAGGTCAGGGCCGGCGTCCCTTTATACGACACGCTTGTTTCGATAGCAAAGAGTGATTACGGGCTGCTATCGAAAGAGATGAGGATGGTTGTGAATGAAATAAACACGGGCAAATCGGAGGCAGAGGCGCTTGAAAAGATAACGAGAGAGACGCCCTCGCTCTTCTTCAGAAGGGTTATGTGGCAGATGATAAACGCCCTTAGGTCAGGAGCGGATATAGGGGTGACTATGAAGGAAATTGTGAGGAATCTTTCAGTGGAGCAGAGGGTGTCGATAAAGAAATACGGGTCTCAGCTAAACCCATTATCCCTCATGTACATGCTCTTTGCGATTATATTCCCCACGCTTGGCATAACCTTCCTTCTGGTCCTGTCATCTCTTACGGGTATATCGATTAACATCGAATTAATTTTGGTTGCTATACTGGGCTTTCTCGTAATTTTCCAGTTCATGTTCATCGGGCTGATCAAATCAAGGAGGCCAGTAGGTATAGACTGAGGTGGATATATGATTTACAAATTTTTCCCCAAAAGTTACAGGGAGCATATAAGGGAGAAGCTGGGGTTTGCCGGGATGAGGACAACAAGCGAATCGTACATAAACCATTCGTTTTTAATGAGCCTTGTGTTAGCCGCCGTTATAGCGGTAGTTGTTAGGGTTTATGCTCCTTTCATTTTCATAGGTGTGTTCGCTGGGGCTTTCATATTCTTCAACGCGTACCTAACGCTGGCTATCGATAAGCGAAAGAACTTTGTCGAGAACGTTCTTCCTGATGCCCTGGAACTCATGGCCGCGAACATACGGGCGGGGTTCATACCGAGCAAAGCGCTTCTGCTGAGCGCGAGGAGCGAGTTCGGGCCCTTGGCTGAAGCCATAAGGAAATCCGGCAAGGAAATACTCACGGGGAAATCGTTAACTGAGGGGCTGAAAGAGATACCTAAATATATAAAATCCGAAACCCTTGAAAGGGCAATAAAGCTAATAAACGAGGGGTCCACGTCCGGTGGACAGCTCGTCTCCCTTCTTGAGGAAAATGCAGTGGACATTCGAAGAAAGCAGGCGATAAAAAAGGAGGTCAAAGCCAACATTATAATGTACGGCATATTCATAGTTTTTGCCGGTGTTGTCGGATCGCCTATTCTTTACGCGTTGTCCCTCTATCTGATAACAACCCTCACTTCTTTGGGCGCAACAAGCATCGCTACAACCGAGATCTCAAAGATTTCCTTCTTCAAGGGAGGCATAACGATTTCGCCGGATTTCCTGTTCGGGTTTTCAATAGTTTCCATAATAATAACCACGTTCTTTTCCGGTATCATAGTAGGGCTGATAGACAGCGGAAAGGAAAGGGGAGGGATCAAATACGTCCCGATCTTCATGATCGTTGCTCTCCTCATTTTCTTCATGGCGAGCTACTTCGTAGGGAACATGTTCTTTGGTTTCATGCCAGAATGAATAGAGTGAAGTAGTAAACTGAACATATATATACCAGTTTAGACCAATTATAAAGTGATCAATATGAGATTTGGAAATAAAAAGGCACAGTCTGCAATGGAGTATTTGATGACATACGGTTGGGCAATATTGATCGTCATAATAGTGGCAGCAGCTTTGTACGCTCTGGGCGTATTCAGAGTAGGTACTACAGTGGGACCAACAGCAACAGGTTTCGGCGGTATGGGCCAACCAAATGATTGGGTGATGAACACCACAGGTGATTTCAAGATAACGATTGCTAACAACAAATTGCCATCACAGGTCACAATAAAAACAGTAACTGCTGCGTTGAGGGGTGGTTCAACAAACACATTCAACACTTCCAACTGCACAGGAACTGACGCCTATCTGACAATGGGGTCTGGCGGAACATCGGCTTTGGAAACGGCATGCACAGATGCAGTTCCCGCTTACAACCTGAATTTCGGAACAATTTCATCGGGTACAAGTTTTTCGATAGACGTGAACATACTCTACAACGCAGGTGGATACGACAAGACCGATTCAGGGACTGTGACTGGTATTGTTAGTTAAGTGGACTAATCAATTGCCCATTTGGTATTTTTACTCCTTTCTTTATTTTTATTTCGGTTTTTCTTATTCCTATTAGTGGTCAATATGTACAAACAGGTTATCGTGGTCAGGAAGGATTTGAAGATGGATAGGGGGAAGATCGCTGCGCAGGCAGCGCATGCCTCCCTGGAAGCGTACAGGAAGGCGGACCCCAAAGACGTCGTTGAATGGGAGGCGGAGGGGATGAAAAAGGTCGTTGTTTGCGCGAAAAACCTCAAGGAGTTTGTCAGTATAAAGGAGAAAGTGAAAGAGGCGAGGCTCCCTTATTCTGTTATACGTGATGCCGGAAGAACGCAGGTCAATCCCGGAACTGCGACAGCAATGGGGATAGGGCCTGCAAAAGAGGAGAGTATAGACAAGGTAACGAAGAATTTGAAATTGTTATAATAACCAAAAGACGGACACCTATTTATAAATAAAGTTCCGTATTTATTATTACGTGATTTTCATGTCAAAGGAGAATCTTCAGGAAAAATATGTCCTCTACCAGCTTTTAAACCAGAACCTCGAGAGCCTTAAACAGCAGATGCAACTGGTGGAACAGCAGTTTATCGAGGTCAAAACGACCATGCTCTCCATCGAAGATTTCAAGAAGGTGGGCGAGAAGAACGAGATTTTCCTCCCCCTTGGTAGCGGGTGTTACGGAAAGGGGAAGATAACGGAGAATAACGAAATACTCGTGAACATCGGGGCTGGGGTGTTTGCAGACAAAAAGAGAGTGGATGCGAACTCATTCCTTGAAAAAAGGGTTGGGGAACTCGAGAAAGCGAGCGATGAAATACAGGCACAGATGGAAAGGGTCGCAAAGCAGATGAATGTGATCGGTTCCGAGATCCAGGAACTCTCCAAGCAGGAGGGGAAACCTTAATTTATACCCCGGAATATATAATTAATATGATACTTGTCCTACTTTCCGTTCCCATTATAGTTTTCGCTTTGTTGGCCGTTCATTCTAAGGATCTTCTATTTTCCGTGATATTTCTTGCGGTTGTTTCGGTTAGCCTTGCCCTCATCTTCCTTGTTTTGCAGGCGCCCGATATCGCGATAACAGAGGCCGCTGTTAACGCCGGCCTCACGACCCTGATATACGTGATAGCCATAAAGAAGACGAGGAGGCATGAAGAATGATTATGAGGAACGCCGTGTTCTCATTGTGCGTTGTTATCTTGTTCGTTTTGATTACCAGCGTTTTATCCTCGCCCCTTTTCAGCAACTGGGAAAGTAAGGATGTCGCGAGGTATTACATAGAGGATGGGGCGAAGGAAACCGGGGCAGCGAATATCGTTAATTCAATAGTGTGGGATTTCAGGAGTTTCGATACGTTGGGGGAGGAAACTGTTTTGTTCACCGCTGCCGTTGGGGTTTTAACGGTTATAATTTTCGGCTTCAAGATAAGGAAGATGGCATAATGGATGTTATAATAAGGACCATAGTGAAGGGGATGTTCCCTTTCATAATATTGTTCGGTTTATTCATAATATTCCACGGCCATCTCAGCCCGGGTGGTTCATTCCCCGGGGGGGCGATAGTCGCCTCGGGGTTCGCTCTTGTCGCGGTAGCGTTCGGGGTAGAAAAGGCTGAAAGACTGATGAGCGAGAATGCCGCTCATATAATAGAAGGGATCGTGGCGATGATACTCGTAATTCTCCTGCTTTACGAATCTTTCATAGGGGAATACGTTGGCATTACAGGGGAGATGTTCGGGTTCTGGAGCGCACCTGAAATCCTCTCGCTAAATATCGTGGGGGGCGTAATGGTGATGTGCGCGTTGACATTGATTGTGTTTTTGATGATAAAGGAGTGAGGTTATGATTGAAACGTTGATAACAAGCGCGTTGCTCGCGGTGGTAGGGATATATTGCGTGGTCATCAAAAAGAATCTCATAAAGAAGGTAATAGGTTTAGCGATATTCACTAATTCTATCCACCTTCTGCTCATATCCATAGGTTTCAGGGAGGGCGGGATATCCCCGATAATAACCCAGGCTAACCTTGGGTTTTTCGCGGTTCGTGCCGTGGATCCTTTGCCGCAGGCGCTCGTCCTCACCTCGATAGTGATACAATTGAGCGTGACAGCGCTTGCTCTAAGCATAGCGATACTTGCGTTCCGCTACCTGGACACGCTGAACACCGACAGGATGAACAAGCTCAGAGGTTGATATGTTGGAATATGTCGTTGCCGTACTTATAATTGCAGCATTCCTAATGCTGGTCCTGAGAAGGGATCTGATAGCGATAGGGGCGATACTCATTTCCTTCTTCATGATGGTTGTTTTGTTTTTTCAAGGCGAGATAGCAATCGTCAGGTTTGGGGGCTGGGCTCCGCCATTCGGGATCGTATGGGTGATGGACGGGTTGAGCCTGTTCATAGGCCTCCTGGTAACAGGGATCTCCTCCCTTGTCGCGGTATACTCGATAAAATACATAAAGGAAAGGAAACACAGGTTCTACACTCTTCTCTGTCTGATGACAGCGGGCCTGCTTGGGGTATGCTTAACAGGGGATATCTTCAACCTGTACGTTTTCTTCGAGATATTATCCATCGCTTCCTACGGGCTGGTTTCGTTTTTCCTCGATGAGGATGCGATAGAGGGGGCCTTTAAATATATAATAATGGGGTCTTTCGGTAGTTCCTTCATCCTCCTTGGGATTACCTTGCTTTACGGACTTACCGGGACTTTGAATTTCGCTGATCTCGCCCTGAAGATTTCGCACTCCCCGATCTTCATGATAGCCCTCGGCCTGATAATAGGGGGCTTCGCCCTGAAGGCCGCGATAATCCCCTTCCACGCCTGGAAGCCTGATGCGATTGAGGGGACCCCAGCGCCCATGGGAGCGATTTTCACAACCGCCTCTTCAGCGATAGGTGTTTACGGGATCATGAGGATCCTGTTCATTTTCGGTTTGATTCAGTTGAACTTCGCCCTGATAGGCTTCGGGGTCCTCACGATGATGGTTGGAGCGCTGCTCGCCCTGGTCCAGCTTAATGTGAAGAGGATGCTCGCGTATTCAAGCATATCCCAGATGGGATACGTTGTCATGGTGATAGGATTCGGGACCACTCTGGGCCTAACCTCCGGCCTTTACCACATCCTCAACAACACCCTCATAAAGGGATTGCTGTTCATGGGTATCGGCTGCGTTATATACCTCACGAAAAAGGAAAACCTGAATGAAATGGGAATTAATAACACGCCCCTGCTCATATGCATGGGTATAGGGGTTTTGTCCATGGCCGGGATTCCTCCGTTGAACGGGTTTGTTTCGAAATGGCTGATCTTCATGGCCTCATGGGAGATAAACCCCATACTGACTATTCTTGCTATACTCGCGTCAGCCATAACACTCGCTTACGGGTTGAAGATATTCTCCTCCATATTTTTGACCGAGAAAAGATTCGGGGGCGGTATCCCTAAAATCATGCTGATACCCGTGATAATCCTCACTGTATTGTGCGTGCTGATAGGGATTTTCCCCCAACTTGGACTTTCGATAGTTGAGCCGGCAGCTAATGCTTTATTAAATCAGAATCAATATATAACTGCCGTGCTTGGGGGATAAAAAAGGCAGGAGATGGGTATGTTCGAATACTGGTCATTCTTCATCCTGACGTTCGTGGGTTTCATAGGCCTGGGTTTCCTGATATACTTTCTAGGGAACAGGAAATCCAGGTTCGAGGAGATGAAATTCGAGACCTACACGTGCGGGGAACCGTTCCCGAAGGTTCGCGTGAGCCCGGAGAATTTCTATGCTGCGATCAAGAAAGGCCTTGGGATCAGGGATATGCAGAGAGCGCACTCGGGGAAGCTCTCGGATTATTTGCTGTGGTTTCTGATAGGAATGGTTGTCGTAATGCTCATGGTGTTGTGGATATGAGGGAAGAAATGATAAAGCTCGGGCCGGGGAAGGGAACGAAAGGTGTTAAAAAATCCCTCTTGGAAAAATTCGCGGGCTATTGTAGGAAAAAATCCCCGTGGGTCATTCACCTCGGGGCGAGCGGCTGTAACGGGTGTTCGATCGAGATCCTCGCCGCGCTGACCCCGAAATACGATGTTGAGAGGTTCGGGATCCTGGCGAAGGGCTCTCCGCGGCATGCGGACATCATGATAGTGGAAGGTCCTGTGAATGTTAAAATGAAGGAGAGGCTGAAAACCATATACCAGCAGATGCCTGACCCGAAATACGTTATAGCTTTCGGGGTGTGCCCCATATCGAAGGGGGTTTTCTACGACTCCTACAACGTGGCAGGGCCCCTGGACAAGGTAGTCCCGGTTGACGTTTACGTCCCCGGGTGCCCCCCCAAACCCGAGGCCTTGATACATGCCATAGTCAAGATCATGGAGAAGATGTGATATGCACGTTGAGAGTTACATAAAAAAACTGAAGCCGAAAAGGGAAGGTGACAATCTGTGGATTTCCCTTGAAAGGGAAAAACTCCTTCCCGTTCTAAGGGATCTTAAATCCCTGGGCCTGTCAAGGGTATCCTCCATATCAGGGGTTGATGTCGGGAAAGGGATCGAGGTTATCTACCACTTCATCCACAAGAAAAAAACCATAAACTTTCGAATATCACTCGATAAAAAGGACTGCGCGGTGGACAGCATAACCGATATATACCCGGGCGCGAACCTCTTCGAGAGGGAACTGTATGAAATGATAGGTGTTAATGTTCGAAACCACCCAAACCTGAAAAAGCTGTTTCTGGACAAAAATTCCCCAAAAACCCCTCTGAGGAGGAGTTAGGCTGAGATTTTAGAGGGTTTAGAGGCATAAGTTTATTAACTTGCATGAATTATTATTCATATGAGAAAATATTCATTTTATAAGTTTTTCGTGAATTTCTCAACCAGGACAAAGTCAGACATAATAAACCTGCTGAGAGAAGGGCCCCTGAGTGTAAAGGAAATCACCAGGGAAATCGGCGGGGAGCAGAGCAAGGTATCGCACAGTCTGATGGATCTGAGAAGATGCCGCATTTTAAAGGTCAGGAATGAAGGGAAGCAGAGAATATACTCATTGAATGAAGAAACCGTTGTTCCGATACTGGAAATAGTTGAAAGGCATGTCAGAAAGAACTGTCTCAGGGGGTGCGGCAGATGAGGTCCAAGGAAATATACCTGGATAACGGAGCGACGACAAAGATCGACCCCAAGGTCCTGAAAGCCATGATGCCTTATCTCACGGATAAGTACGGCAACGCCTCCTCAACACACACATTCGGGCAGGATTCAAAAAACGTCCTGGAAAGGGCGAGGAAGGTGATCGCCAAATCAGTAAATGCGAGCTCTGATGAAATAATATTCACCTCAGGGGGGACAGAATCAAACAATTTCGTGGTGAAAGGCGTGGCATTTGCGAACAGGGAAAGGGGGAACCACATAATCACAACAAAAGTGGAGCATAAATGCATTCTGAACAGCTGCAGGTGGCTCGAGGGGC
>JAZGEG010000069.1:0-5635 GCA_036478655.1 Candidatus Aenigmatarchaeota archaeon
GGAAGTTTCTGGGAACGTCGAAATGGTGAAGAATGATGTCGTTTCCATAAGGAACGAATTCGAAGGGAATCTAGCCTCTTTGAAAAGGGAGTTCGAAAAAGGTGAAACGAAAAGGGAGGAAAAGGTCGAGAAGGTGAAGGGGAAACTTGAGAAAGAAACCAAGGAAAGGTTTGCCGATTTTATTGGGAGGACGGAGGAAAGGATAAGGTCTATGGAAAGTGGAATGGGATCTTTGAAAAGCGAAATGGATGGCGTTCTCGATGAACTCAAGACGAAATTCGAGGAGGTAATAGAGGAGAAATCAGGGGATTTCGAAGGTGATATGAAGGGGGTTGCTGAGAAGTCAGAGGAAGCGAAAAAGGACATGGGATCGCTCGTTGATGAGCTGAAAAAGGAATTCCGGTCAGGAGAAAGGGAAGGGAAGAAGGAGATGGATAAATTCATCAATGAATTGATGATTGCAAGGAGGGATATGGAAGAAAAGATGAAGGAAGTGGACGAAGAAGTTGAGAAGTTTTCTGATATAAGGGGCGATTTGAAGAATGAGATGATGAAGGAGAGCGATGGCCTGATTGATAACAGGTTGTCCTCGCTTTCCGGGGACATGAAAATGCGAGTTTCCGATACGAGAAAATCGCTTAAAGAGGAAATGAAGGGGTTGAAATCGGTCTCTTCGGGTCTTGAAAACAAACTGATTAAGATGAGCGATAAGATTGGTATAATAAAGGATCAAATTTTCGAAATAAAAGGGTCAAGGGATCTCATATTTGATGATGTGAAATCCATGGACAAAACCTTGGAAGGGAATGTTGATTCAAAGCTCAAGAGTTTCATGAAGGATTTGGAGAAGCGGATGAAAACGCAGGAGGAAGTTTTGAATTCGAGACTGGGGGAGATTGAAGGTAAAATGGATTCTGTCTCGGGGAAGATCGTGAAAACGAAAAGGGAGAAGGAGGACGAGCTTGATGAACTCCTCAAGCACGTGAGATCATGAACGGTAAAATGGAAATGGTAAAGAAGAGTATAGATGATATAAAGAAGGAGAGGGAAGAATTGAGGGAGAAGTATGATTACCTTGTGGAACAGATGAAAAGGGCGGTTGACAAACATTCCCAGGATATTGATTTTCTGAAGAATGAAATGAAGGGAATCGCTGATAAAGAGGGGAAAGATGAGGGGGGGATTTCAAATCTGCGTTCCGTGATCAATTCCCTTGAAAAGAAAATAGCCACTGTCGGAAGTAAGCAATCCGTTCTGAAAGAGAAGCTAAATGAAGAAGTCGAGCTGATGGGCGGGAAGCTGGACTCCGAGATTTCAGAGAAGGTGAAAATGGTTCGGAGTGAATTGGTTGATGATTTGAAAAGGGAAATAGAAAAGAGTCTTGAGGGATTACAAACGCTTGAGAAGGATGCCGAAAAGATACATGACAAGGATGATAAATTTGAAGAGAAACTTTCGAACATTCGTTCCGTGATTAATTCCCTCAGCAAATCCCTGTCCAATCTCGAAAACAAACATTCACTTCTTAAGGAGAAGTTCAAAGAAAGGGTTGAACTTGTCGGGGAGAGTCTGGACTCTGAGATTTCAGAAAGGATGAAAATCATTCAGGACAAACTCGTTGATGACCTTAAGGTTGATGTACAGAAGAATTTGGAGGGGCTGGGATCATTGGGGAAAGATGTCAAAAAACTGCAGGACAGGGACGAGAAGTATGAGGAGAAGATTTCGAATCTGCGTTCCATCAGCAATTCGACGGAGAAATCGCTTTCCGAGCTTTCAGGGATGCAAAATGTTCTGAAGGAGGAGTTGCATGAAAAGATCAATTCACTTGAGAAGGAAATGTGTTCAGAACTGGCGAAATTGAAAGGCCTTGAGGAAAGGCTTGGGAAGGATGTTGAGGACTTCGAGAAATTCGCGGGCGAGCAGAAATCGGGAACGGAAAAGTTCAAATCTAAGATTTCGGGGAAGATGGACATGTTCGCCATGGAAAAGGAGAATCTCAAGAGGGATTTCTCCTCACTTTCGAATGATTTCAAGAACATCGGGGGCCGCTTAGATTCCCTCAAGGAGAAGGATTCTGATCTAAATCAACGCCTGCAAAACTCAGAACTAAAGCTGGAGAATTTCAAGAGAATGACGGAGGAAATACTGGGGAAGATCGAGCTGGAACAGAACCTATTCAAAGAGAATCTTGTGGCGAAACTCAACGAGGCGAGCGATAAAATCCTCAACCGCCTCTCCCAGAACGAACTGAAGACCTCTTCCGAGTTCAATAAACAATCAGAGGATATCAAGCTTTTCAGAGCGCACGTGACAAAATTCATAAACGACCTAGTAACCAACTACGAAAAGCGTTTCAATATGATCAGGAGCGAGATAGATCAAGCCCTCCGTTTGGTGGAAGAGAAGGGGAAAGAGCAGAGGGCGATGATCTTCGAATGAGTACGTGATTCTGGGTGGAATTTGGATAAAAATCTGGATAAGTTTTTAAATATATAGAGAGGAATTACTTCTAATGTGCGGTATAATCGGATATGTGGGCGGGAAGGAAGCCTCTCCCATACTTTTCCATGGCCTGCGCAGGCTGGAATACAGGGGTTATGATTCTTACGGGTTCGCAACGCTTGATAAAGAAAAGGTCTGGATAAGGAAGGGGAAGGGGAAGATAAGCGATGCGGGGTTCGAAAAAATCCCCGGTTCTCTGGGGATCGCGCATACCAGATGGGCAACTCACGGAAAGGTCTCGAAGGCGAATGCGCATCCCCATATAGACTGCGAAAAGCGAATTGCAGTCATACACAACGGCATAATAGAGAATTTTGAAAAGCTCAGGAAATCCCTCATCCGTAGAGGTCATAAATTTCGGTCGGAGACGGACAGCGAGATAATCTCGCATCTCATAGAAGAAAACATTGACCTGGGATTTCCGGAGGCTGTCAGGAAAACGATGGGGATTTTGGAAGGGAGATCCGCTGTGCTCGTGGTCAAGGATGACTTCGACGGGATGATAGCGGCGCGAACCGGCTCGCCTCTCATAGTTGGTGTGGGAAAAAATGAATACTTCGTGGCATCTGATATCCCTGCTTTCCTGGACAGGACGAAAGATGTCATGTATCTGGATGACGGGGAAATGGTCCTGGTTGAAAGGGGGGATAAACCGAAATTCATCAATATCGGGAATGGAAAGAAAGTTGAAAAGAGAGTGATAAGGATAGATTGGGATGCAAAAGAGGCAGAGAAAGGCAAATACGAGCATTACATGATCAAGGAGATAATGGAGCAGAAGGACACGATAATCCGTGCGATCAACCAGAACGACAGGGATATAAAAAGGGTGGCGAAAGAGATAAACAAGGCGTACGGCGTTTTCTTGACTGGCTGCGGGACAGCGGGCAAGGTATGCCATACAGGGGAATACATATTCTCGAATATCGCGAACAAACATGTGAATTACGTGGTTTCCTCCGAATTCCCGAATTACAGGAATTTCCTCACGAAAAAGACCCTGCTCATAACTGTTTCCCAAAGCGGGGAGACCGCGGATGTTCTGGAGGCGGTCAAGGCGGCAAAGGAAAAGGGTGTGAAAATCATATCCCTTGTAAACGTCAAGGGTTCAACGCTCGACCGCGTTTCGGATTTCACCTTCTTCATAAAGGCAGGCCCTGAGAAGGCGGTGGCCTCCACGAAAGCAACGACATCTCAGCTGGCAATACTCTATTTGCTCGCGTATGCTTCTTCTGGCAGGCTCAATGACGGGAAGAGGATGCTGATAGAAGCAGCCTCTAAGATAAACGACATGCTGAATCCGAGATATGAGGACAGGATAAGGAGGCTCGCAAAAGACCTCCATAGAAAAAGGAACGTGTACATAATAGGGAGATCGCTTAACTACCCGATGGCTTTGGAATCAGCGATAAAGATCATGGAGGTCAGCTACATACACGCGCAGGGCTTCGCAGGCGGCGAGCTCAAGCACGGCCCGATCGCGCTCATAGAAAAGAACACGCCCTGCATCGTGTTAACAGGAGGGAATTCGGACCGTGATGCAATCAGCAACGCCATGGAGATAAAAGCAAGGAGGGGTTTTATAATCGGGGTTGGCCCGAAAAGATACGGGGTTTTCGATTTCTGGATAAAAACCCCGGACGTTGGCCTCGCTTCGCCCATAGTAAACATAATTCCCATACAGCTTCTCGCCTACCATTTAGGGCTTTTCAGAGGTTGCGAAATAGACACCCCGCGCAACTTAGCCAAATCTGTAACGGTTAAGTAGATTTAAAAGTGAATAGAAATAATTATTAATATGGCAGCGGATATTCTGACAAATCTCGTGACAAGCCTCGGTGTTGATTTCACAAACCCCATAACCCTTGCAATAAACGTGATAGTGTCCACTATAATTGGAGGTATCGTTTTTCTGATACTGGTGGAGATAATCGGCAAGAAATTCTCGGAGGAGGTCCACCCAGTGAATGCCTTCCTTGTGGTTCTCATAATAAACCTGGTAAACTTTCTCGGAGTGTTAGGGTTCATAATCCCGTACATCTCTTTCGTTCCATTCCTTCCAGTGATCCTGCCGGTTTTGATATGGATAATACTGGTCAAGGTGTTCTTCAAAGAAATGTCAATCCTTCATGCGGTGATTTTGGGCGTAGTGGGCTGGCTGCTGAGCATATTCCTTATACCGTATCTGGTCGGGATAGCGAGCGGCTTCATACCGAGTTTCGGGTGATTTCAGCTTTAAGGTGGGTGATCCCAGCATTGGTAATCCTTACTTTTAAAACTTCGCCCATCATATCCTTTTTGCTCCCAACAACAACGGGTTTGTAAGACCCGTTTCTCCCGACAAACTGGTTTTTTCTCTTGCCCCTTTCAGTTACCAGTATTTCACATTCTTTCGATATCCACTCCTTGTTTTTTTCCAATCCGATTCTCCCCACCAGATCAGCGAGCCTTTTCGACCTTTCTTTTATCACCTTGTTATCCAATTGTTTCATTCGCGAGGCTTCCGTTCGAGGTCTCGAACCGAATTTCGATACGTTCACTATATCGGGTTTTATCCTTCTGACCAGTCCTAACGTTTCCTCGAAATCACTTTCACTTTCCCCTGGGAATCCAACTATGATGTCTGTGGAAAGCGTTATGTTAGGAAGCGAATCGCGAAATTCTTTCACCATCCTCTCGAAATCCTTTGCCCTGTAGCCCCTTCTCATTTTGCGGAGAATCCGATCAGAACCGGACTGAACGGGGATGTGGATGAATTTGTAAATTTTCGGGTGTTTGTATATTTCAATAAGTTCGCTCAGAATGGGTTTTATGTGGGTCGGGTTCATCATGCCCACGCGTATTCGAAACTCCCCCTTTATGCTGACTGCCATTTCAAGGAGCTCGATAAGGTTTGTTTCAATATCCAGACCATAACACCCGCAATCCTGGGATGTTATCCAGATTTCTTTGCATCCGTCCCTCAGTGAATTCCCAACTTCCTTTGCTATATCCTTCACGGATCTCGATCTCAAATCCCCCCTTGCGAGTTTCACTATGCAATACGCGCATGACCCCAAACAACCCGAGGCGATCTCCGTTATGTTCACCAGGGGGCTTTTCCTGATCTTTTTGTCTGTTTCCTTCATCC
>JAZGEG010000070.1:0-2518 GCA_036478655.1 Candidatus Aenigmatarchaeota archaeon
TTTCTAACAATGCTGCAGAAAAGCTAATTGTTGTTAAAGGAGAAAAGCCATATTCGGATTCGGAATGTTCCTGCGAAACCCAAGAAACAACAATCTGTTCCTATGGTCCCTGCCTTCCTTGCAACCCCGAGGAAAAGACCGAGGAAGAAGCTGAATTCGAAATTCTTTCCTGCCCAGAAGAGACGGAGAAGGACGATGAAATCGAAATAAAAGTTAATATGAAAAACCCATTCCCTAATATGAAAAACTACACAGTTTACTCCTATGTTTATGAAGGGAACAAACCCGTGTCCTTGGGTCTCGATGAAGGAGAATGGATTAACACATGGAACGCCAACAGGCAGAATGTCAGCATACCGGGGAATTCATCCGTTTTACTCACCCTAAAAAACAGGATCGCGGAAGACACTGAACTCGGAAAATACAAAATGAGGGTGAGAATATGGCTTGATGGCAAGAAGCATGACATGACAAAGGACATCCAAATCAAAGAACCCGCGAAACCAGTAAACCAAACAATTCAAGAGGAAAACAAAACAGAATTTAATGAGTCTGAAGTCAGTGAACCCGAGAGCGAAATAAACTTACCGACAGGTCGGATAGTTTCTAAAAGCGAAGAGAACTGGCTCTCCGCTTTCATAGAAAGCGTGATCAATTTCTTTAAAAACCTGTTCAATCTATAAAATTAATTGATGATTGGGCCTGTAGCTCAGTTGGATAGAGCACTTGCCTCCTAAGCAAGGGGTCCGGGGTTCGAATCCCCGCAGGTCCGTAACTTCCATTCAGAATATGAAAGATTTATAACTTTTCGCAAATAAACTATAAACATGTCCAGGATAATTGCGATATCTTCTGGTAAAGGCGGGGTAGGAAAGACAACGCTTGTCGCTAACCTTTCCGCTGCCCTGGCTCAGAGTGGAAAATCGGTCGTTGCCCTGGATGCGAACCTCACGACTTCAAATCTTGCTATCCATTTGGGCATGCACCTGTACCCTAAAACACTCCATGACGTGTTTGAGAGAAAGGCGGGAATAAGAGACGTGGTCTATACGCACAAAACAGGTTTTAAGGTAATCCCAGCTGACATCTCCTTCAGAAAACTCAGGGATGTGAAATCACACGAATACATCAATGTTTTATACAAATTACTGGAGGAAAACGATTTCATCCTTATCGATTCTCCCGCGGGTTTAGGAAGGGATTCGCTTGCGACGATAGAGGCAGCGGACGAACTGTTAACCATAACCAACCCCGAGCTCCCTGCTATAACAGACGCCTTAAAACTCACCCTCATCGCAAACAAGTATTCTACCCATAACCTGGGAGTGGTTGTGAACAGGATTAAAAGGGAATCGCATGAGGTCCCGATTGATCACATAGAGAAGATGCTCAGTTTGCCCGTAATAGGGAAAATCCCGGAAGACAGAGAAGTTCGAAAGGCCATCGCCCTAAAGGAGCCTGTCGTTTCCTACAACCCGAAATCCCCCGCGGCACAGCACATGAAGTCGGTGGCAGCGAAGCTCATGGGGGAAGAATACACCCCAAAAATGCCTTTGGGGCTCCGATTATTCGGCTGGCTGGCGAGGTAAACTATTTTTTCAGAACCCCGAATAAATCGCTCAGATTGAGCTCGAAGCATGCAACAGGTTGCTCAATCCCGAAGTTATCCAGAACCTTTGGATGGATCTCCCCAATGTAAGCGACTTTCTTTCCCTTCACAGAAACCCTCCCGACCCTTCCCGATATGAATGAGGGGTGTTCAGTTCCGCTGATCTTGTAATCAAGATTCAGGTTTCGCATCAGGAAGTCTAAACTCTGCTTTGCTTTGGTGAAATTCGCCTCGGAATCCGCGAATGCCCATGCGAGTCTCACAGGATTCCTCGTTTTTGTTTCCGCTTTATCGTCAAAGACCACTATCTCGCCTATCTCGAATACGTTTTGAGGATATTCCCTGTTTGTGTTCTTTCCTATGAATTCTATGAGCGATGGGATGATCCACGTCCGGAACACACACCAGTTCTTGGAGACCGGATTTTCAACTTCTATTGCTTTCATACCACCCAAACTCATCTTTTTAACAAGATTATCCCTGCTCGTTAGAATATACGAAAGAACTTCTTGTCCCCCCACCCCTATCATTATCTCGGAGACCTTTCTCGAAAATTCATTTATATCGGTTAACTTCCCCACGCTGGCGATCTTTGATGTAACCGGTCCGATTCGGTTATAACCATACGAAATTATTATATCCTCTATCACATCAACCTGGTGCATGATGTCCTGTCTATAGGATGGATAGGACACAAGGAGTTTCTTCCCTTTGATTTCAACACCGTATCTTGATTTCAAAAGGAGTTTTTTAATCATGTTCACTTTCAAATCCAAACCCGAGAGTTTTTTTACTCGATCAACATCAACAGTTATTTTTTTCGGTTTCATGTCAGGGGTTTCGATTTTCCTATCAGGGAGAACAACATCGACAGTTTCGATCTCCCCTCCCCTGTCAGCGAGGGCAGAA
>JAZGEG010000071.1:0-2716 GCA_036478655.1 Candidatus Aenigmatarchaeota archaeon
ATGAAGGCCTGTGTAATCCCTGAAGCGATGAATCCGATCACGGTTATCCCCACAATCAAACCACTCAGGTAAAGGTTCAGTTTCCATTTGTTCATTTTCGCGTTAATTATGAAACCCACGCCAGCTATCACTGCTATCGCTGTCAGGATGTTCAGGAGGGGCAGGAGGACGCTCAGGTCCGTGTACCCGGCTCCGAAAACCACGCCGCTTTCCGAAAAAAGCAGGCCATACTTTGCCAAATAAATCCCGTAGGATATCACGAAAAGCAGGATTCCCGCCAGGAAACTCAGGTGGGATTTCGCCTTCTCGCCCATGAAGGACCATTTAATGGTATACGCCCCGCCGCTGAATGAACTTTCAATCTCCTCTTCTGACTCGATCCTTACTATCGAATTCGAATAGAACAGATAACTTCCAAGTGACAGGAGAATGGTCAATATCAACGTTACGAGGAAAAAGCCGAAAATGTAGGTGTAGAACGGCAGGGAGAAAACATAAAAACCCATGTCCATGCCGAAAACAGGATCAGCCATCCCGAAAGGTGTGGAGTTCAGGTATTTCAAAACAACCTCCCATTTAGAGAATACAACGGCAACCACGAATGAGAATACCAGTGCGAGGATGGTGAAAAAGAAATCTGCTGCCTTTTTCCCCTTCCTCTCCTTTTTGCTCAGGGAAACCCTTTTCGCAAGCTTGATATTGATTATCGCAAAGATCAGGAACGAGAACCCGAAGAAAAACCCAAGGTTGATGTTAGTGAACAATATCTTAAGGAAGACGTTCTCGTAACCCAGGCTCGAGAACCAGAAAAGGTCCCCGAATATGTTCAATAGGGTGGAGAGAAACAACAGAAATACCATGATTATGAATAAAACTACACTTCCGATTTTCATAAAAATCCCCACAGATAGTAGACTTATTTCGATTTAGGTTATATATAACTATCTGTCTTTCATTGTCTCAACAAATTTCCGGACTGACCTGTCATACGTTTTCTCGGTCTCAGGAGGGAACAAACAGCCAGGGACCTCCCCGACTTCCCTGTGGTGTTTTATGCATTCGCAGCACATCCCCTTCCTTTCACACGGGTACGTGCACGTGCAGTGCTCCATGTTCTCATTCCTGTTCGCGCATTCTTTCATGAAACCACCTCAATACAAGATTATTTTTTAACCAATCCCCTTACCTCTTTGAGGAATTTGTTGTCAGGGAAACGTATCTTCAATTCCCTGTGTTTATCGAGATCCTTGTATTTCTCATTTTCAAGGGTCAGGAAAAAGTCCCTCTTGTTTTTAATGTGATTTACCAGCAGGCAAATGTCTCCGTGTTCCGTCAGGTTCAGGTCTTTCTGCTTCCTCCCGAAAACCATTTCCCTCAGGCGTTCGTATATCTTCCCCTCTGTCTCGCTCACGGTCTCGAGATCCCTGTCCAGATTAATCGCATGGTAGAGCTTGATCTCCCCCTTCTCCTCGAGCTTCCGCAGCTTCTGGACCACGGGATGCCTGTGATAGAATATCATCGTCGAGTGATCCATCGTTATTTTCACCATATTGATCAGTTAATTTTTAGAAACAAGGTTTTTAACCTTTGTTTTATATCTTCCTGCGCATCTCTATGTTGAAATCGTAAAAGCCCCATTTCTTGTATATCGAATGTGCCTGCTTGTTCTCCTTATTGACAAACATCGATATGTGTTTTATCCCATTCTTCCTGAACCATTTAAACGCTAGATCCTTGAATTTAGAAGAGATATTCATGCGCCTGAATTCCTTCCTGACGAAAATTTCGAAAAAATGCCCGAGCTTCTCAACCTTGAAAACAGGTATGTTGTCCTTTATAGCATTAATATTATAACCAACAGGATTCCCGTTAACTTCCGCAATGAAAACTATCGAATTTTTAGACCTGAGGTGTTTCCTTATGTATCTGCCGAAAGATATGGGTGAACTTTTCCTCTTTTCTATATCTGCCCTGAATTTCGGGTTTTCTTTCAGGATGATCTCATCGTGATCCTTCATGAATCCCTTCCACAATTCCATGATCATCGGAACATCCTTCAGGGTAGCTTTTCTTATTTTCATAGCACTAAATAGAAAAAACAGCTTTAAAACAATCAGTCATACCCGTTCTCGTACTGCCTCGCCTTTATCCTCATCTCATCCTCCACGTGGTTCCTGGCGAAGGTTTCGCTCTCCTTCTTCTGTTTCCTTAAGAATTCGTAAGCTACGAACATGATAGCCAGGAATCCTGTGATTCCGAGGGAAAGGATGAGAATTTCGTCCATTCCAATTCTTGGTTGCGCATGCTTTTATAATTTTACCCTCTAGGTAGGATTTTTAAGCCATTCCCTACAATAATAAATATGGCTAATACTTGGATGATTGTCCTGACCGTGGTGGGGATTATATTGCTGGCTATCGGTTTGATAGGAGGCTATTTCGTCTATGCCATCTCGACTCCGGAATTTTTCCCCGTGTGGATGTTCCTGGCGTTCATAGGGCTTATCCTCACTCTTATCGGGATTGCGATGGGAGTAGGGGAGAAAGCTAAGGGAGAATAGATTTCACCAATTTACTGAATTTTTTCTAAAAACCGCTATATATAGCCTCGTTTCTCTCCGTTCTACCACCCCTCTTCTGCCCCCACAATGGGGGTCAAATTTCAGGAACTCTCACTTTTTGTCAAAATATTATTTTTTATAAAGTATATAATTTAG
>JAZGEG010000072.1:0-2361 GCA_036478655.1 Candidatus Aenigmatarchaeota archaeon
CAGGGCGGATGCGGACGGGGAGAGGTATAAATACATCCTGGATGTCGTGGTCAGGGACAGGAACGTGGACAGCGTTATCATAATAAACCAGCTGAAATCCTGCTTGCTTCACCCTGAGGGGCTTGAAACCCTGAAGAGGCTTAAAACAGGGAAAGTGATCGTGAACTGCGCTCCCGGAAACGAGGACTATCAAAAGATCCGCTTCTTCTTGAGGGACACCTTCCCCATATACAGTTCGGTAGAGGATGCCGTGAAGGTTTTGAAAAAAGTTGGCGAGTTCGGGAAAAGGTTTTAAAGATAGGATACATATTTATAAAAAATCTTGGGGTGGTTAGATGGTGAGACATCTCTTGACCTTGAAGGATTATACCGGGGAAGAGATAAAAACAATCCTAAACAAGGCTATTGAGATAAAGAAAAATCCTGAAGATTACCGTGATGTGCTCAAGGGTAAATACGGTAGAATAACATTGATTATGTTATTCCAAAAAACCTCTACAAGAACAAGGCTGAGCTTTGAAGATGGCATGGGTCAATTAGGTGGTCATGCAATCTTTGTTGATTGGCGTACAACCCAGTTCAAGATTGCAGATATAAGAGACGAAACAAGGGCCATGGAACGTTATGCAGACATAATTATGGCAAGACTGCTAAAACATGAAACTCTAATGAAAATGGTAAAAGCAGCCAGAACTCCTATTATCAACGGTTTGTGTGAGAGATATCATCCCTGCCAGGCGCTTGGAGATGTTCTGACAATGATTGAAAAAAGCGGTGGGAGTGTGGATAGTCTCAAAGGTAAAAAAGTTGTTTGGTTGGGAATAGGCAATAATGTTAGCAATAGTTTAGTAATGGCTTGTACAAAATTGGGTGCAAAAATCACACTTTGCATCGCTGAAAAGGACAAGGCTGCTTATGATAAAGAGTTAGAGGATCAAGCTAAGGCAACTAGTTTATATGAAGAAACAACTGATTTGAGATGTGTAAAAGATGCTGATTTCGTTTATACCGATAGTTGGATTAATATGGAATTTTTTGATGATGACGGAAATGTCAAGGAGGATTTCAAGGAAGAGATTGAAAGGAGGAAAGAGGTTTTCCTGCCATATCAGCTGAGCAAGGCACTTCTTGACAAGTACAAAAGTAATGCTAAAATTATGCACAACATGCCTTGTCATCCTCCTTATGAAATCACAAGAGATGCTATAGATCATCCGAACTCGATAATATTCGACCAGGCTGAAAACCGTTTGCATATTCAGAAAGCGATTATACTGCACCTGCTGGAAAGCGTCTAAAAATTTTAGGGCGATTGAATGACGAAGCATTTCCTAACATTGTTTGATTTTTCTGAAAAGGAGGTAAAACACATTCTTGATCTCGCTTTGAAGGTTAAATCGGGGGAAGTTGAGGAGAATCTTGAAGGTCAAACATTGGCTATGCTTTTAGAGAAGCCACCTACATGGGCAGAAGTTTCGTTTGAAGTCGGGATTAGGCAACTCGGAGGGCATGTAACATACCTCGATATGAAAAACCAACTGGATAGAGGAGTGACCATAGAGGATATCACAAAAATTCTTTCTAGATACTGCAACGCCATAATGACAAGGGTGAATAAACACGCGGATCTCGAGAAGATGGCTTCTGTTTCGAAAATCCCCATAATAAACGCGTTGAGCGAGAAGTTCCACCCGTGCCAGACCATGGCGGACATGCTCACTGTTTTGGAAAAGAAAGGGAAGCTTGAGGATCTGAAAGTGGTTTTCATGGGGGATTGCGGCTTCAACATGTTCCATTCAACTATGATAGGGTTTTCAAAGATGTGGTCGAATGTCGTGGCGGTTTGCCCTGATAAGAAGGAATACATGCCTGACCCTGAAATAGTCGAAAAGGCGAGGAAATACGGAAAGGGGATCATAAAGATAGAGCATGACCCTGTTAAAGGGATAAGGGATGCGGACGTTGTGATAACAGATAAATGGGTTTCCCCCGAACAGGAAAAGGAGGAAAAGAGAAGGGTGAGGGATTTCAAAAAATATCAGGTAAACTCTGAACTGGTAAAGCACGCGAAACAAGATTTCATATTCATGCACTGCCTGCCAGCTTTGAGGGGTTATGAGGTAACGAATGATATCATAGATGGACAACATTCCGTGGTTTTCGACGAAGCTGAAAACCGCTTGCACGCTCAGAATGCGATCATGTTATACCTTCTGAAAGGCGTTTGATTTTTTAATCACCAAAAGATTATTTAAGTGATGGTATGTGTTTCGCGCTCATGGGGAAGGTCTTGGAATTCGATGGGAAGGAAGCTGTTGTTGATTTCGAGGGTATTCGGAAGGGAGTGAATTCAGAGTTCAT
>JAZGEG010000073.1:0-9319 GCA_036478655.1 Candidatus Aenigmatarchaeota archaeon
TCTGTTCCGATCCCGTAAATACCCGAGCCCTTTTCTGTGAATATTGAAAGGGGAATCATATACGAGGACACAACAGACTTGAGTACATCATTCGAATACGAAGCGATGTAATAATGGTCAGGGGTTGAATATTCTGTGGTTGTCAGGCCGGAGAACGTTCTCTCCCCCGTACCTGGTATGTAAATCTTATCGGATGTGCTGTTCAAAACGACTTTTACCTGGAAGGTGAGTGGGATGATCGCTATTTTCTTAGAATCATAATTTTCCCTGCCGAAGGAATCAGCTGCTGTGACTTTTATGGACCAGAGACTCTCCGCATCGCTCGGAATGGTGTAATTATATTCATATATATACCCCTTCGTTATCTCCGAGATATTCGTCATCAGTTCCTTATTCACAACAGTTGAGCCCAGATTATTCTTTATGAGTACAGTCGAGTTGCTCAGGTATTCCCTTCCAAGGCTGCAGGCCACCCATGCCCTTATTCTCACAATATCATTCGGCTTGAATATATCCTTTTCAACCAAACCCAGCGTGTAGGTTTTTACCTGAACGGAGACTGTGGGTGTTTGTTCACCTCCAAAGCTTACATAATCAGTCTGGTTAGTAACTATAAGATAGCTTTGGTTAATCCAGTTAGCACTTCTGTTTGTGTTTGAGATGAGGACTTCATCGATGCTGCCGTTGAAAAAATTAGAAGGAGATGAACTCCCTTGTGTTGCACCAATAACTACATTTTTTGTATTTGTTCCCAATGATACAGTAACAGATCTTGTAACATCAAGAGCACCGTCAATATAAAATTTAGCCTCGTTATCACTATCACTAAAAGCAACTGCTACATGATGCCAAGAATTATTATCAATATCTATAGTATTGCTATAAAAATTATTTCTTGAAGTTGCAGCATCGCCATCTCCTACTGCAAATTGAATTGTTTGAGTGCTGGAAGTAGATAGATGCATACCATAAGGTCCGTAAGTGTTATAATTGCCTTTTGATATAATGCCGCCACTATGAACTGTATCAAACTTGATCCATGCTTCCATGGTTAAAGCATCAGTAATATTCAAACTCGAATCATTCCCAACATCAACATAATCATTCGCTCCGTCAAACCCATCAGCACCGTCTATCTTTCCAGAAGGATTATATGTTACCCCCCCGCTTTCATTCCCATCATTGTTATTAGAAGTGGAATCAGTGGCATTTAGTTCAGTCATGTGCCATACCCCTTTGTAATAGGAATCCCACACCCCCGTAGCATTCTCTCCTGAACTTACAGCAGTGTTGTTCTTGTAATAAACAGATATTATGGTCCCAGAGCTTGGCAACGAAGGAATCCTTACCCAGATATGTGCTCTGTTACTTGTTATGTAGTTCTCTATCTCGTAATCCAGTCGGGCTCCTCCATTATCACAATATTCACTGTAGAATCTTATGTCGATAAAGTTTGATTGCATGTCTGAATCGTATGTTAGGTTTATGTAGGCCGGGAAGTTCGTAAGGGTTTCGTTGCCTGCGTTCGAAATGGTTATGTTCATGCACCCATCGAAGGAGGAGTTGGCCCAAGCTGATGATACTTGAGCGCTTCCTAGGAAAACCACCAAGAAAGTCATGAATACCAAGAACTTCCCAAATCTCAGCATATTTTATAATTGGTTCAAGCATAATAAAAACGGGATACTTAAGAGGTTGTGATAATAGGTTTCCCCCTGACAATTATCGTATGCTCGGCCTGCGCAACCTTTTTCCCATCTCTCTCCCTGAGAACAGGATAACTTTTTACAGAGTTTGCGACTTCCAATTGCTTCAAAGCGAAGGAAACCTTGAAAGGCGAGAGTCCCTTTTTAACGAGCCATCTTTTGCAGAAGGGCAGACCGTTATATTCATTGGAAGCGAGCTCAAGGATCTTCCTCCCCTCCAGAAGGCGGACCGGTTTCGGTTGGAGGAAAGAAAAGATCTCAACGGGTTCGGATTCCTTGACATGCCCGTTCGTTTCGCAGACGAAGGGTTCAAGTGCTACAACATCCCCTTCCTTCAGTTCAATTTTAGAATCGTTCTTCACATTCGGAATCGTAGGTGGTCCGTGTATGACGTATTGGTCCAGGCCGTGCCCTGTTAAATTCACGATAACCCCGAAACCCGAGGTTTCAACCGTCTCGCTTATGGCATGGCTTATTTCAGAAATCTTAGCACCCGGCCTTATAACCTTGATCCCCGCTTCCAGTACTTTCTCAACGACCTTTATCAATTCGCTTTTTTCCGAACAATATGTATACGCCATATCCGCGACCCAGCCATCCACGTGTATCCCCTGATCTATCTTGACCAGATCCCCGGGTTTTATGACCGTGGTGTCATCGAATTTAGGCGTGTAATGCGCAGTGATATCGTTTATTCCTATATTAACGGGGAAGGCCGGCTTCCCTCCGAGTTCAAGGATCCGTCTCTCAATGAATTCCGCAAGCTCAAGGATTTTCATGCCCGGCTTTATCTTTTCCAGAACTTCTTTCTTGATCTGTTTCGAGATATCCCCTGCCTTTTTGTATTTCTCAAGGGTATCAGAATCCATAGAATTTATTTACTCGGGGAATTTAAATACCCAAACGTTAAACGGCATGGCAAGGGGAAAATTATATATTTATACTATTAATCCCTAAGGCCCGGATTCTTTCCGGAGAATCTCGGCTTTGTCCGTTCTCTCCCACGTGAAGTCCGGGTCATTCCTTCCGAAATGCCCGTAACAGGCGGTTTTCTCGTATATCGGCCTCCGGAGTTTCAGGTGTTCGATTATGCCAGCGGGTTTCAAAGGGAAGTGTTTCCTGACGAGGCTGGAGAGTTTATCTTCGGATACCTTCCCTGTCCCGAACGTGTTGATGTTCACAGACACGGGATCAGGATAACCAATCGCATACGCTAATTGTATCTCGCATTTCCTGGCGAGCTTCGCTGCCACGATGTTTTTCGCGATGTACCTTGCCATGTAAGTAGCTGAACGATCAACCTTTGAGGGATCCTTCCCTGAGAAACATCCCCCGCCATGCTTCCCTATCCCTCCATATGTATCAACTATTATCTTCCTTCCTGTAAGTCCAGCATCAGCATAAGGACCTCCACGGACGAAAGCCCCTGTGGGGTTAACAAAAAATTTCGTGTCCTTGTCTACCCATTCCTTACAGACAGGCTTTATCACCTTCTCTATCATATCCTTCCTTATTATCTCGTAATCCACGTTGTCATCGTGCTGTGTAGAAACCACAATAGCATCCGCTCTAAGTGGTTTCCCCTTTTCATCATATTCGATCGTAACCTGCGACTTCCCGTCAGGCCTCATCCATTTTATCTCGCCTTTCTTCCTTATCTCTGCCATTCTCATCGCCAGTTTGTGAGCGAGTGTGATGGGAAGCGGCATCAACTCAGGGGTCTCATCGCACGCGTAGCCGAACATCATCCCCTGGTCCCCTGCTCCCTGTTCCTTGTGGGCACCCTTGCCTTCGGAAACCCCCATGTCTATGTCAGGGCTTTGCTCTGTAATCTGGACCCAGATTGTACACGTTTCGTATTCTATACCGTACTCCGCCCTCGTGTACCCTATATCCTTTATTGTTTTCCGGACAATGTACGGTATGTCAACATAGGTTGAAGTCGTTATCTCACCGAAAACCGTTACGCCTCCGTTCTTTGTCCCGCATTCGCAGCCGACCCTTGCGTTAGGATCTTTAGCGTAAATCGCGTCCAAAATCGCATCTGAAATCTGGTCGCACATTTTGTCCGGGTGACCTTCGGTCACACTCTCAGATGTCAACAAAATTTTCTCTTTCGCCATAAACATCACCTCAAATTTCGAACAGATAAGAATTATTGTTATTCTCCATTTATATATCTTTTTATATCTAACTGTTTAAAATTATAACTGATGGGAATATGATAGTAACAGGAGATTACATCAAGAAGTTGAGGATTGAAAGAGGACTTTCGCAGACCGAGCTCGCGAAACTGGCGGACATCTCGCAGGCCCACATAGCTAAAATAGAGAATGAAAAGGTCGATCCGAGGCTTTCCACCGTTAACAAAATACTCATTATTCTATCCAAAAGGGACAAGATCGTAAGATGTTCCGAAGTGATGAGCAGGGTGATGTCGGTCAGACCGGAAACGCCTGTCAAGAAAATAATAACGATTATGAAGTCATCCGGCTTCTCTCAGATGCCTGTGCTCGAAGGGGGGAGGCATACAGGCATGATAAGCGAAGCAACCCTCCTACACAATATGGACAAGAACCTTAACCATCTCGAAGCGAAGGACATCCTGGACAGCCCGTTCCCTGTTGTTGATTCCAGCGACACGGTAGATATCCTCCCATCTCTTCTCGACATACACCCGGCTGTCCTGGTTTCGGAGAAGGGAAAAATATGCGGGATAATCACGAAATCCGATCTGCTTGGAATGAAATAGAAGTCCTGAAAGAGACTACCCACCCATCAAGCCTTTGACTTTTTTAAATAATTTCCTTTTTCCGGAATAACATTCCTAACCCCACCAGTCGGATCCGGAACATCTCCGAAATATCTTGGAATCAAGTGAACGTGCAGGTGAAATTTTGTTTGACCGGCTGCCTTACCTTCGTTGATACCTATGCTATAGCCATCTGGATGGAATTTCTCATCCAGCATTTTCTTTGCCTTCTTCAGTAAATCGTAAAGTGCCTTTACTTCCTCATGGGTCAGATCAAAAAATGAATCCACGTGCCTCTTTGGTATAAGTTTCATGTGCCCCTTGCTGACAGGATGTTTATCAAAATTGGCAAAAAAGTGTTCATTTTCCAAGTCATTTCTCTCTTTCTGGTAAACAGGGTCACAAAATCTGCATTTATCCATTTTACCCACCCATTAAATCCCTGACGAATTCCTTGGGGTTGAATATCTCGATGTCCCCGTAATCTTGACCTTTTCCTATGTACAGTATTGGTTTTTTGACAGCCTGGCAGGCGGAAAGCATGCCCCCTCCCTTCTCATTCACGTCAACCTTTGTGAATATCATGGCGTCTACCCCGACGGCCTCATCAAAGTTCTTGGCCTGCTCAACCAGATCGTTCCCTGTCAGTGAATCCATCACGAGGATTTTGAGATCAGGGTTGTTCACCCTCACGACCTTTTTCAGTTCGTCCATGAGGTTCCGGTTGGCATGTGAACGCCCCGCAGTGTCCGCGAGGACGAAATCAATCCCTTTGGATTTCGCGTGCTCAACCGCATCGTACACAACAGCGGCAGAATCCGATCCGTAATCGTGTTTTATCACCCTCAGGCCGAGCTTGTTTCCGTGGACTTCCAGTTGCTCGATCGAGGCCGCGCGGAACGTGTCCCCAGCGGCGAGAACAACCTTGAATTTTTCCCCTGTCAAATACTTCCCGAGTTTAGCGATCGAGGTCGTTTTCCCAGAACCGTTGAATCCGAGGAAAACGATGCAAACGGGCTTTTTGGTTTTCGTGAGTTTTTCCAGCCCAATCTTGCCCTGGTCGAATATCTCAACAAGAATCTTCTCGAGCGTATTTCTCACTTCTTTTTCAATCCCGCCTCTTTTCAATTGTTTACCGGCAAGGTATTCCTTCATCCTCTCCTTCAGGAAGTCCATTGTTTCGAGGGAGACATTCGCTTCTATCATGCCAAGTTCCATCTCCTCGAAAAGAGAATCGATATCCTTCCCGGAAACCTTCCTTTCGAGAACCTTCCCGGTCAACCTTTCCTTTATGGTGGGCTTCTCCGCTTTCGGCTTTTTCCTGAACCTTGCAAGAAATCCCCTCCCCTCCTCTTTCGGTTCTTCTTTTACAGGTTCCGGCTTCTTTCCCTCGGGAATTTCGACCCTCTCTTCCTCTTTGGGTATTTCTTTTCCCACCACTTTCCTTTCCGGTTTCACCCTTTTACTGATTTTTGGGGGCTTGGGAATTTCCGGTTTCTTCTCGGGTCTCTTCACATCTTTTTTCGGCTCGGCCCTTTCAACTGGCTTTTCCACCCTTTCTATTTTCTCAACCGGTTTTTTCACTACATCTTTCTTCTTGATCTTCTCGCTGAGCTTTTCAACAGATTCCGACAGCTTCTTCTTCAGGAAACCGAACATAATAACCTTTTGATATCCTTACTTTTTTAAATTTTTCCACTCGTCCGTCTCCGTCTTCGGCTTGACCCCGGACAAGTAGGCGGCTTTCGTTATCGCATGCGTTCCTACAGGGGATGTGACGAAAATGAAAATTATAAGAAACAGGGCCTTCAAGAAAAGCGGGGAGTAAAAGCTGTTGATCATGACCCCCACAAGGATCAGGCATATCCCCCCAACGTTCACAACGGTCTGGGCGTGCGACCTGGTGTAAACATCCGGGAAGCGGACGAGCCCTAAAGATCCGATTATTGCGAAAATACCTCCCACAAACATAAGCATAATATCTATCATCCTTTCACCTACTCGTGCATCTCCTTCCCAAATAGATATTTCGATACCGCGAGCGTTCCCAAAAATGCTATCATTGCGTAAACAATCGCTATATCCACGATCATTTGGTTGTTGTAATAAATCCCGAGCAAGACTACCATCCCTATTATTATCGAGTTTATGGTGTCTGCCGCCAGTACCCTGTCAGGAAGGGTCGGCCCCTTCGCAAGCCTCACGAAAATGACGAAGACCGCCACCACCAGCAGGAACACCACGTATTCAATCATATCAATCCCATATCCTCTTCAAAACCCTCTGAAACTTGGTAACAACCCTGTGTTTGTCCTCTTTCACGTTAATCCAGTGGACAAAAAGCCTGTTCGGTTCGGCTTCAAGCGTAAGCGTCCCAGGCATCATGGTTATCGAATTCGAGAGAACCGTTATCCCCCATTCATGCGTGTGGGAATGCGGAATCTCCACTATCCCTGGGTTTATCCTCCCCGTTAAAATTCGGTATGAAACATCGAAAACATCGATAATTTCATGGAAAACATAATACGGGATGTAGGCAAGGAAAAGGAAAAAACCCTTAACATACCCCGTTGTCGCCTCCTTCAGGAAGAAGAAACCAAAAACAGCGGATATGATCGCCGAGATCACACCGCCGATTATGACATCTCCCCCGTTCACCCCGCTCAATAATATCCAGAATACCCACAGCATTAAAAAAAGCAAAACAGGACCCTTCATAATAATTAATTGTGATTCTGTTAATTAAGGTTTTAGTTACTTTTTCGATTTAGAATTCGCCTTTCCCCTTTTCACCCGTTCTTTGGCCCCCGAAATTTTCTTTTTGGCCTGCTCGAATACTTTCGGCATCTCTCTCGGGTCTGCCTTGTTTTTCAAATAAGAAGAGAAAACCTTTCTGTATCTGGAAGGGCTCGAGGCCTTCAATTTTTCCGCGTATTCAGATATGTGTTTGCCGGCGAACCTTTCCGGTTTCGGGAGTATGCCCTCTGAATGCGAAACCCCCAAACCACCGTCCAACGCTCCCTTCAAAGCCGAAAACAAACGGTTTCCAGGGGTTGATTCATACAGACCCATGTCAAGTATAGCTTCGCCTATTTTGTGTTTCTTCGCCTTCTCCGCGCACAAGAATCCTGTAAGGTAGGCGGAAGGCGTGTTACCGCAATGGAATTTCCACCCGAATTTTTTCAGTTCCTTCGAGTCGGCGGATACCACTGTCCTGTCTCCTTCCAGGTCGAATTTCACTATCTGGCAGATTATGTTGTTTAGGGATTTTCTTACCACAAACCTGGACTTCCTTGATTTGAGCAATCTTAGTCTCACTTTATAATCAGTTTTCCCTTCCCCTTTCCTCCTGTGAGGGAACCGCTTCCTACTTCTTCTCACTTTTCACACCCTTTTTCCTTTTTATCAGTTCCTTTTCCTTGAGATGGTAAAGCAAATGCTTTTTGCTCCTGAATGCCCCTCCCTTGACCATAGAGTATAGCTTTCTGTAATCGTTCCTTTCGATTTTCCCGGAATCCCTCAGTTCCATCAGCAATTTTCTCAAAGGCCTGACCTTCTCCATCCAGTGCCTCTTGCTGGCTTTTTTGGAATATAACTTTCCTTTCCTGCTCCCTTCCTTCTTCCCCCTTCCTTTTCTCTTCTGCTTCCTTCGGAATTTCGATTTCTCTTTACATGGTCCCTTTTTCTCGACCTTCGTGATAACACCCTTGACGATCAGCCTCTTGATATCGTTCCTCGTTATCGCCTCTTCCAGTTCCTTTTCCTGCGATACCCTTACTCTGGAAAAACCCACCTTCATTACCTTCGCCGCGAGCTTTTTCTGCGATTTCACGTCCATTTCATTCGCCCCCGAAATCCTTGATTGTGTGCTTGAACTCCTTGTTATCCTTTATTTTCTTCCTGGTTTTGAGTATTTCCCTCGTCAGCACCCAGAATATCAGGGCGAGAGATTTCTTCCCGTTGTTGTTTGCAGGGATGACAAGATCGACATCATCACCCTCGTTAAACGTGTCGCACAGCGCGACAACCGGAATCCGCTTCTTCTTCGCCTCCAGGATGACCTGCCTGTCTATCAATGGATCAACAGCCACGATAACATCCGGTTCACAGAACTCTCGAAATGACGGGTTCGTGAGTGTCCCGGGAGGGAACCTCCCTGTCACCGCTTTTCCTCCCACAACCTCTGCAAATTTCTTAACGGGAATCACGCCGTTTCCCTTCCTTGAAACCGCTAAAATATCCTCGAATTTCGAAAGGAATTCCGCTGCAATCCTAACCCTTTCATCGACCTTCTGTATGTTGAACACCGCCAAGCCATCGTCCCTGATCTTGTAAACGAACTGCTTCATATACTTCGTGCACGTCTTCATCCCTATGTGCACCCCGGAAGTGAGATACTCCGTTCTATCCACGAGCATTTGCCTCGCAAGATCCCCTTTACTTGTCTTCACATGCATTTTTACACCAATCAGCACAATCGATATTCCTAATATTTGAGGTGTGTATTAATAAATATACTCTTTTTAAACTTTTTGCCAATTCTAGACTATGGATTTCGGGTTTGATTTCGAAACGCAGGATTTCGAGGCAGAAATAGAGGATGTTGTAATTAAGAAGGTTGGGAAATTCAAAAGGATATGGTCAGCGACAGAAGGAGGTTCCATTGTTAGGACAACATTTCTGGGAGACAAATTATATTGGGGTTCATTCGATGGATATGTTTACGCTCTGGATATAGAGAGCAAAAAACTTCTATGGAGAACAAAGCTTGATGCGATGATTGATTCTTCCCCCGTTTGCTCCGAAGGGTTGTTGTATATTGGAGACAGGGAAGGGAATTTTTACTGCATAGAGGCTTCTA
>JAZGEG010000074.1:0-3209 GCA_036478655.1 Candidatus Aenigmatarchaeota archaeon
AAAGAAGTTTGTGAGGGGTTTTGAGATAGACAAAAGGTCTGGTTATACAATTGTAGATATCATAAGGGTTCTCAGAATTCTTCACGGGGGGCCAATGGGCAGGGTTCGGCTCATAAAGGAGATTGGCCTGGGTGAGGCAACCGTGAAGACTATGATAAAAAGACTGAAGAATGATGGGATATTAACTGATTCAACAAGAGGGCAGATCTTAACAGGAATTGGGAGGGAAATAGCAGAAGAGATAAACGAAAAGGTATCCATTTTTCACAACTTCAAAATCCCTACAATAACCAGGAAAACATGTACAACATTTATTGTCAGAAATTCCGCGGGGAAGGTGAAGATGGGAATAGAACAGAGGGACGAAGGAATGAAACTTGGGGTGAATGTCACCACGCTCGTATATGACGGGAAGGATGTAAGGTTTCCAGGAACAGGGGAAATATTCAGGGATTTAGATGGGAAACTGAATTTGAAAAGGGGTGATGTAATCATAATTTCTTCCGGGGAAGGAAAAGAGAGGGGTGGGTTTGCTGCGGTATTAACTCTTATCTGAAAGTTGTCTGGGTATACGTCTGATTTCTGAGAGTTGAAATATAATTCTGCATAAAGCTTGGGAGAAGTGATTTATTGATAGTGGGATCGTTCATGAGAACGTACGGATCATTACTGGTCCCGCCGCCACATCCTGATTCCTGTTCCGTGGAGAGCCTCCATTCTACCATTTCATTCTTCTTCACTTTCTGTTCGTGTATGCCCTCTTCACCTATTCTTTCCTCGCCGGTTTCCTTATTTACCATCCAGTATTCCCAATACTTTCTTTGGCCTGTTTCGTTGTCTGTCTCCCCGTCCCTCCTCCCATCAATCGAGGTCACGTAACCAGTATTGAATTTCTCGTCGTGTTTAGTTTCAATTTCCAGGTCGTTCGAAGACAACGCCTTCATGGTAAGGCTGTAAACACTCTCTTCTTTTCCGTCACTTTCTATGAATATTCGCTGGTATGTCCATTGCCTGTTGAAGTAAACAGGGTTTTCGTATTTCAGGTTCGTGACTTCGGCTTTTACCTCATCTGAGTATGTTAATTCGGTTTTGTGCTCCCCGTTTTCATGAAAATCATATTCTATCCCTATGGTCTCAGTTGCTTCCTTTTCAATATTCGTTGCGAGCAGGTAGTCTATAATTTTCCTTTTGAATGCCTCCACATAATCTTTCAGGTATTCTTCTTTTTCCTCGTCTTCTTCGTCGTCCTCTCCTTTGTATTTGCCTTTTTTCTTTCCTGTTTCCTCCTCAAACGTTTCTTTGAGCATTTCTAAGAATTCTGCCCTGCTTATCTTTTTTTCGAAAACTTCGCTGTATAAGTCAGTAAGAATCTGAAAATCCCGCCCATCACCAAATCTGGATAAATTATCCATATCCAGAAAATGTTCTCGTGATTTAAATATTTTTTAAGAAATCACGCCGGTTTGAATTTGAATCCGTAAAGAACGAGTCCTGTTTCATTTTCTGTTCTTATCCGCCTGAAACATGAGGAAACCTTCATCCCGAGTTTGACATCCTTTGGGTTACAGTCAACAACCTGTGAGAGGACCTTTGCTCCTTCCTCAAGTTCCACTATCGCGATTATGTAGGGGACGTATTCCCTGAACCCCTCTGGCGGGACGCGTATGATTGTAAAAGAATGAACCTCCCCCCTTCCTGTTAATTTCACTTCCTTCATGCACCCTGCCCTCCTGCAGCTCGGGCATATAACCCTGATTGGATAAAAGGATTTTTTGCAGTGTTCGCATCTCGAGCCTATCAGCTGATATCTCTCCTTGAACCTTCTCCAGTGAAATGGGACTGCGAATTCTTTGGCCATAATAATCAACTACCTATTCCTTGAAAGGATGTGGACTGTTGCGGTTGCTCCCGATCCTCCGACGTTGTGAGCCAAACCTATCTCTGCTCCTTTGATCTGACACTTGCCCGCATCGCCTCTTAGCTGTTTCACGATATCCGCTATTTGGGCTACCCCGGTCGCTCCCACGGGGTGGCCCTTCGCCTTCAATCCTCCGGATGCGTTAACCGGGATTTTTCCTCCCATCTCAGTTTCGCCCTCCTCGATCAATTTTCCTCCCATGCCTTTCTTTGTGAAACCTAGATCTTCGTAAGCGCATATTTCCGCGATGGTAAAGCAATCATGAACTTCAGCGAGATCAATATTATTTGGCGAGAGTTTCGCTTGTTTATACGCTTCCTTAGCGGAGAAAACGGTTGCATCAAGTGTTGTGATATCCCTTCGGGAGAAAAGGCTTAGCGTATCAGAGGCCTGGGCAGAGGCCTTCACGTAGATTGGCGTGTCTGTATATTTTCTAGCGAATTCAGCGGGGACGAGTATGACGGTTGCCGCCCCGTCCGTTATGGGGGAGCAATCCAGGAGTCTCAAGGGGTCAGCCACCATCACGGATTTCTCGATATCCTTAACCGTTATCTTCCTTTGATACTGGGCATATGGGTTATGAAGTGCGTTCTTGTGATTTTTAACAGAAACGAGGGAAAGTTGTTTCCTCGTTGTTCCGTATTCATGCATGTGTCTTCTTGCTATCAGGGCGTATATCCCAGGGAACGTCACCCCGAAATACGCCTCTGTCTCGTATTCCATCGCCCCTGAAAGGGCCGTGGTCGCCTGCGGACCGTAAACATCTGTCATCTTCTCTACGCCGCCAACAGCCACGAAGTCATGCATACCGGAGGCGATTGCTAAATATCCGACCCTCATCGCTAAACCGCCCGAGCAGCATGCGCCTTCTGTCCTTATAGCCGGTACGGGATTCAGGCCAAGGTAGTCTGCCAGCAATCCAGCCCCATGCTCCTGTCCTGCAAACAAACCTCCCGACATGTTCCCTCCTACAACGAGCTGTATGTCCTCCCCGGAGATCCCTGCATCTTCAACCGCTTTTATCCCGGCCTCGACAGCTAATTCCTTCAGACCGAGATTCCAATGCTCACCGAATCTGGTTATGCCTATTCCTATTATCGCGACATCCCTGGTCGGCTTCAAGTTCATCATGAGTTCACTCCCTTTATCTTCCTCCTGAATTTCACGTATTCTGCGTAATCAAGATATTCCCTGGTTTTTATCATCTCGTCTATCGAATTCTCTTTCTTTCTCTTCTTCTTTATGAGGTTCGTGACAACGAATGAGAAGGAATCAGAACCGGCTCCGGATC
>JAZGEG010000075.1:0-3024 GCA_036478655.1 Candidatus Aenigmatarchaeota archaeon
CATATCGGTGGGGTAGAGCTTGCTTCCCTCCTCAACAAGGCGAGAGAAAACGGTCTGAACCTTTTGCTTTCGATAACGGACAGGGAAACCTCAATAACGTATTACGAGCTCAAGAAGATTATCCTCCCGAAATCGAAGTACGAATATTATGAGATAGAGTGGTTCAAGCCGTAGAGAAGTCTTAATTTTATATCGACAATTGGGATTCTTTTCCCTCCAGATATTTTTCCCAATCTCTGTACATTTTTAATGCGCCGGGGCATTTCTTTTCCACTTCATTCAATTTTTTAAGAATTACAGGATTACCTTTAGTTACACGTGGATTAAGCTCAACTATATCAAAAAAAACATCAGCAGCAGTAGGAGGGATTTCTTCGGGTTTTTTTCCATAAACCTCAAAACACTTCCCTTCATTCCATTTCCCTTTTTCACATAATGCATGGTAACATGAAGGGAGAGAGCACTCTTCACAATAAGATAGAACTGCATTAAAAAGTTGTTCATTTTTCCTAATTTTTCCAACTGTCGAACTTAGCACATAGGTATTTGTATGTCCACTCTTTGTTGCTCCGGATAAATTTTTATCCAACAAAGCGAAGAACTCTCCAGCACCACTTGCCATATACTATTTTAGAGAGTAAGCTTTTTATATCATATCTTCCCCTGAATAGAATTTCTGAAAATAATAATAGGGTGGTGCACGAATAATTAACTATGTTGTGGGCTGTGTATGCGATTATTTCTGCGTTTCTGGTAGCGATGTTCAGGGTGGTGGAGAAAAAAACGCTCATGAAGGAACATGCCACGGAGTTTTCAACAGTTCTCTGCATAACCACGGTTCTTGTGTCCATCCCCTTGCTCTTTTTCATCAGGATTTCCATCTCACTGGAAATGGTGTTTTTCGTTTACGTGGCTTCTTTATTTTGGAGTATCGGCTTCTTGCTTGACACAAAGGCCCTGAGGCACATGGAGATTTCGAACTTTGCTCCCCTCATGAACCTTCACCCCATAGTCGTGGCTTTAATTGCATTTTTCGCTCTTGGGGAAATGCTTTCGTTCCCACAGCTTTTAGGTCTCTGTTTTATAGCGATAGGGTCGTATGTGCTCAGGTTCGAGAGACATCATAAAGGTCCGATTTATCTTATCATAAAAATGATTAAATCAAAATATACTGTTTTTGTGATGATTTCAGCAATGTTGTTCGCTTTTAGTTCGATCATGGACAAGTTCAATATGAATTTCATGGAGCCGCTCTTCTACATGTTTCTCATGCAAACCTTCATGGCGTTGAATTACGTTATCATAATATGCGTCAGGTATGATGGAGTGAAAGGCATAAAACACGGATTCAGGAGTGCGGGTAAATGGGTTTTGCTGGCCGCTATATTTTTAGCGATGTCTAGATATTTCTATGCACTTGCGGTGAACATCGCATACATCGCCCTGGTTGTGCCAATCAAGAAAATAAGTACGCTCATTTCCACTATCGTGGGGGGTGAAATCTTCCACGAGCATAGGATTCTGCAGAAAATAATAGCATGCATTTTGATGGTGATAGGAGCAGCACTAATCCTTACCTAATATGATCTTTATCCCCTTCTCGTGACCCGCCCCTATCACGCAGACTATTTTATCGAACCTTTTCCCGAGCTCTTTCAGGTTCTTCGCCATGATCTTATTCCTTTCGCCGACCAGAACACTGTAAAATCCCGGGAGTTCTTTCCTGAGATAGCTCATCGCCTGTTTGATTATTTCCTTCGGAGGCACGCGGTTGAGATCGAACTCGTGTTTCTTCCCGAAAGGTACTGCCATCCCAAAAACCCCCATTACCAGGAACCTGAAAAGTTTGAGTTTCTCGGAGAGCGTGATCTTCCTTATCTTCAAGAGAGTGATCTCTATCGGCTGGTCTATCAGCGCGATTGTTATACCCCTTTCCCTCGCTATTCCGACCGCTTCCATCATTTCAGATCCCGGGAAAATCCCTGTCTTCTTCCCGAAATAGTTCTGGAATTTCTTGAGTATCCAATAGATAAGGAATGTGGGGAGCCCGAGGAACCTTATCATATCGGTTGCGCTCTCTTCTCCCTGTTCTTTGAGATAATGGTATCTGTTTATGTCGAGCTCCACCGCCACGCAGTCTGGCTTCTCGCTTTCTATCGCCTTCCTCACGTGATACAGGCTTTCCCTCGCGATGTGCGAGGTGGGGACGAGTATTATTTTTGGCATAATATATAAAACCACTCATAAATTAATATTATGAAGTTCAGGATGGAAAGGAATACCATAACCAGGCGAAAAAGAGAGAAATCACATCACCACACTCCCATAACCAAGCCGGCTGATTCTGAAATATCCGTCTTTGAGAAACATTTGGAGAGGGCGACGAACGGGGGGAGATACCCGAAAATCCTGATAATGGGCTCGAGCCCTGAACTTCGGAACCTAACGGCGAAAAGGAAACTGAGGACTACGGTAGTGGCGGATGATCTCGAGGTCATAGAAAGAACCTCTAAACTCATGAAAAGGAAGAACGAAAACGAGCAATGGCTGGAGGGGGACATAACCTCCCTTCCATTAAAGAAAAACAGTTTTGATGTGATTTTCGGGGATCACATAATTTCGAACCTCCCGCCCTTCAATACGGAAAAATTTTACAGGAGGATGAGGGAGATTTTGAAAGGAAAGGGGTTTGCTGTAATTCGGTCGGTGATTTTCACTAAAACAGAAAAACCATTCGAGGGGAATATCTTGAAACACTTCAGGATAGTGGAAAGGGAATTCGGAGAGGAAGGGGTTTTTGCCGAGCACTTCCCCATTTACTTCATGAGACCGAAGTGAAAAACGGAGGTTGTTTATAAAAATTCCTCCAGATTTTCTGGGTATTCAGAATAGTCACACAATTCTAACGCAAACTGAATACGTTCTTTTGGAACATTGTTATCTTTAAGTTTCTTAAGAGTCTCTATGCCCTCGTTCAAGATTACTCTTGCTCTTTTTATTATTTCATTATCCTCTTTAGTTGTG
>JAZGEG010000076.1:0-5989 GCA_036478655.1 Candidatus Aenigmatarchaeota archaeon
ACTGATATTGCTGCTGGCAGTGATGGTGATTATTGCATTCTCGGGATGTATAAATCAGGAACCTCCCGAACCTCCCGGTGGATATGAGTGTGATAACCAAACCGATGGAGATCAGCTTATCATGATCACGGACGGCATGGTGATCGACCAGAATGTATGCGAAGCGAGGGGGGTGAAGGACAAGATCATGGTTTTCCATTCCCCGGGATGTCCTGCATGCGCCATAGCGGTTCCGATTCTGGAGGAGCTGGAGAACGAGACTGATTACGAGTTCGAGTTCATAGACGTTTCGGACGGAAGGGAAAGGATGATGGAGATCGGGTTGATACCGGCCAAGATACCCACCGTGGTGATAAAGTGCAAGGTGCATGTGGGAGCGAGGAGCAAGGAGGAATACAGGAGTCTTATAGAGGGATGATAAAATGGCGGAATTGAGTATTCCATACATACTTTTCCTGGCAGGCGTGGATGCGGTAAACCCCTGCGCTCTCGCTGTTCTAATTCTAATACTCGTAGGCATACTGACACGCGAACCAGAGAAAAAGAGAAAGATCCTTTTCGTTGGTCTTGCTTTTACGCTAGCGATATACGTAACCTATTTTCTTTACGGCCTGATCATAATCCAGGTTTTCAAGACGGCCGTTGAAGCAATAGCGGGGATACAGTTGTACCTCTACAAGATTCTAGGCGTAGTAGCGATAATACTTGGAATTCTCAACATCAAAGATTTTTTCAGGTACAAGCCAGGGGGTTTGGCTACGGAGATGCCGATATCCTGGAGGCCCAAGGTCAGGAGGATAACGTCCACGGTGACCAGCACGAAGGGGGCGTTCGTGATAGGCATATTTGTCACGCTGTTCCTGCTGCCGTGCACAATAGGACCTTACGTGATAGCAGGAGGGATCCTGTCCGTGATAAGCCTGCTCGAAACTGTTCCCTGGCTGATAATATACAACATGGTATTCGTTCTCCCCATGCTTGCCATAACATTTATAATCTATGTTGGGTACACTACCGTGGAAAACGTTTCGGGCTGGAAGGAAAGGAACATACGTTACCTCCACCTGATTGCGGGAATTGTGATGTTCTTGCTCGGGGTGGCGATGCTTTTTGGTTTAATAGCGTAAGCAAAAACGGAACCTCAGCCAACCGGGACACTGGGACTAATCTATTTAATTGACCTTCCATAACTATTAAACAGTTGGGTTTATGCCAAATCCGGACGTTCTTGGAGGGGAAGGGGAAACAGTGGTTTTGCTCGGGAACGAGGCGATCGCCAGGGGCGCGATAGAGGCCGGGGTCGGTCTTTCAGCGTGTTATCCCGGGACACCGAGTTCTGAAGTCGGGATCACGCTTTCGGAAGTGGCGAAGAAATGCGGTTTTTATTTTGAATGGAGCACGAATGAAAAGGTCGCATTCGAGGCCTGCGCCGGGGCTGCGTATTCCAGGGTCCGCTCGCTCACGGCCCTGAAACACTTCGGGCTGAATGTGGCAATCGATTCTGTTTTTCCCGTGGTCTTCACGGGGGTGAGGGCCGGGCTCGTTATAATGGTTGCTGATGATCCGCTTGGGCATAGCAGCGCGCAATCAGAACAGGACTCGAGGTTCTATGCGAGGATGGGGAAGATTCCCACACTCGAACCCTCCGATGCGCAGGAGGCCAAGGATTTCACGAAAATCGCTTTCGATATCTCAGAGAAATACGAGATTCCCGTGATTGTCAGGACAACGACAATGGTTTCCCATTCCACGGGGACCGTGAAACTCGGGAAGATAAAGAAGCCGAAAACAAAGGGGAAGTTCGTCAAGGATTTTGACAGGTTCTACAGCGTACGTCCGAGCCTCCAGAAACTCCATACAAAGCTGAACAAAAAACTCGAGCAGATTGAGAAAGAATACGAAAAACTGAACACTGTAGAGGGGGAGGGGAAAATCGGGATAGTGGCAAGCGGTGTGTCGTATGAATACGTTAAAGAGCTCGGCAAGCTTCCGGGGGTGAAGATAGCGAAACTTAATTTAACCCATCCTATATCGAAAAACTTCATGAATAAATTTATAAAGGGTCTGGAGAAGGTGGTTGTTCTTGAAGAGCTCGAGCCTGTTGTGGAGAATTTTGTAAGAGGGGTTGCGAAGGACGTTAACCCGGGGATCGAGATATACGGTAAAAACATCTTGCCGAGGGTTGGGGAATACACCCCTGATATCATTCTTCGGACCCTGGCTCCTATTGTGAAAATCAAAAGTCCTGACTTCAGGGAGCATGAAAGGGAACTGGAAAAAATCAAGCTTCCCGCAAGAAAACCTGTTCTTTGCCCGGGATGCCCGCACAGGTCCACTTTTTACGCTGTAAAGAAGGTCATGGGAGAGGATACCATATGGGCCGGGGACATCGGATGTTATGTCCTCGGGATATTCGAGCCCTTCGAGATGCAGGACTTCGTTATCTCCATGGGTTCCAGCCTAGGGATAACGCATGGCATCAAAAAGGTCAGCGACCAGAAGGTCGTGGCGTTTATCGGGGATTCAACGTTCTTCCACGCAGGGATGCCCGGGCTCGTGAATACGAAGGTTCACGGCACGAAACCACTCGTTGTAATCCTGGACAACAGGATAACCGCGATGACAGGACATCAGCCACATCCCGGAAGCGACTTCACGGGGATGGGGGATAAAAGGACCCCGATGAAAATAGAGGACGTTGTCAAATCTTTTGGCGTAAAGAACATCCGCGTTGTGAACGCCTTCAGCCAGAGAGAACTCCAATCCGCTGTAAAGGATTTCTCAAAGCAGGATGAACTGGGTGTTATCATCTCTAGGGGGATGTGCAGGCTTCTCATGAAGAGGAAGATTCGTTCGAAAGGAGGGGGATTAGCGACGTTCGAGATAGTTCCTGAAAAATGCAAGAAGTGCCTTACGTGTGTTGAGGAATTCGCATGCCCTGCCATAATCCACAGGGGGGAGAAGGTATTCATCCGGGAGGACATGTGCTGGGGCTGCGGGGTCTGCATGCAAATATGCCCGAACGGGGCGATCGTTCCCAAAAGGAGGAAGGAGAAATGACCCATAATGTTCTGCTAACAGGCGTGGGAGGGGAGGGGGTTTTGCTCACGTCAGTGATCGTTCTGAGGGCGGCTGTGAATGAAGGTTATGATGTCAGGGGAACACAACTTCATGGACTCGCTCAAAGAGGTGGTTCGATCCCCACTCACGTGAGGTTCGGCAAAGGAGTTCACTCTCCATTAATCCCCAGAGGTCAGGCGGACTTGATACTCGGGCTCGAACCCCTGGAAGCCGCCAGAGTATGCTACTTCGCGGACAAGGGGAGAACGAATTTCATCGTTGATACGTACCCCGTGAAACCCGTGTATTGGAATATCCACGGGCACATATACCCCTCGAATGAGAAAATAAAGGGGATGATCGAGCCGTTCGCTAGAAAATGCATATTTGTTGACGCCTCAAATATCTGCAAGAAGAAATTCGGGAACCCGATCTTCGGGAATGTCATGGCGTTAGGAGTCGCTATTTCTGAAGGGATGCTCCCATTGAGCGAAAAATCCATTCTTGAAGCGCTGAAGAAGACCGTTCCCAGGGGCTTTGAAAAAAATATGGAAGCGTTCAGGATGGGGATGGATTTTAAGGGGCAATAAACGCCTATTCTTTGAAATGTGACGATAACACTCAATTTATAAATATTGAAAGAAAGTTTTGAATATTGAAATAATTTTAAATTCAACCTAGGGGGTGTTCGTATGGGAGATCATTTGGATTTTCTGAAGGAAGTGATAGATAATATGAAAAAGGAGAATTTGTTCACTACTCTGCCTGTCTTAAGTTCCCAGCAGCAGGCAAGGGTCACGATAAACGGGAAAGATGTCCTCACGCTTTCCACAAACAATTATCTGGGTTTTGCCAACCACCCGAGACTTGTCGCGGCCGCGAAGAAGGCGATGGATAAATGGGGGTTCGGGACAGGAGCTGTCCGGCAGATAGCAGGGACCATGGAAATACACAACGAGGCGGAGGAGATGTTAGCGAAGTACAAGCACACGGAAGCCTCGCTTATTTTCGTGGCAGGCATAGCGGCTAACAGGGGGACGATCCAGGCTCTTATGGAACCTGATGATGCGATAATAAGCGATGAGCTGAACCACGGGAGCATAATAGACGGGGTGAGGCTCACGAAATCCGAAAGGAAGATATTTCCTCACAAGGATATGGAGGGCCTGGAAAAGGCTCTGAAGGAAACGCAGGGAGCTAAGAAAAGGCTCGTGGTTACGGACGGCGTGTTCAGCATGGATGGCGATATCGCCCCTCTGGACCAGATAGTGGAACTCGCTGAGAAATACGACGCGATAGTGATGGTCGATGACGCACACGGAGACGGGGTTCTCGGAAAGGACGGGAGAGGAATCGTGGACCACTTCAACCTGCATGGGCAAGTGGATATAGATATGGGCACTTTGTCGAAGGCGTTCGCCTGCCTGGGAGGTTATATCGCGGGGAGACAGGAACTGAGGGATTATCTTATAAACAGGGCAAGATCCTATATCTTCACGACCGCCCATCCGCCGGGTGTGACCGCGGCTGTAATGGAGGCTTTGAGAATGGTTCAGGACGAGCCGGAGCACCTGAAAAGATTATGGGATAACTCTAAATACTTCAAGGAAGGTTTGAAAGATCTGGGCTTCAACACGGGGAGAAGCCAAACCCCGATCACGCCAGTCATTGTCGGAGAGAGCGGGAAGGCGGTGAAACTCAGCGAGGAGCTTTTCAAAAACGGGGTCTTCGTAAAGCCGATCGTTTACCCGCTCGTTTCGAAAGACACATCAAGGGTGAGGAACATCGTGACCGCGCAGCACACCAAAGAAGACCTTGATTTCGCCCTCAAAACATACGAGAAGATCGGGAAGGAGATGAAGTTGATTTAAGGGACTAATACAACACCATCTTCGGATACTGGTGCTTTCCTAATATCACCTTCGTATATGATTTTGCCTTCTTCAGAATTTATTTTAAGTGTTGAACTGCCATCGTCCACGTTGAATCTAAGTTCGGTATTAGAAGCAGGAGGGCTCCATTTCACAAAAACCTTTTTTTCATTGAAACCGTATTTTTTAATCATACTGGTAACAAATTCACGGTTCTCTGTTTGCAATTCTTTTATCCCTTCATAAATTTCTTTAAATATTTTTTCATCTGATATGGGTTGTTTAATCTGTTTTATAAGATGTTCGTGATTCCCTTTTCCTGATACCATCATTTCACCACTTTCTTGGCCTATTCTTTCTAATTCCATCATCAACATGTCATAATCAAAAAAATCCTTGGATATAATAGAAGAGCCTGTAACATAAACATCCGATAAATTTGGATTGCGAAATTTTTTAATAGCATTTTCTATCATTTCTTTCAACCCTTTTCTGGGGTCTAAGAAATGGCCCACATATGCATCCTTTTCAGATTGCCTGTGTGCTATAAAGGGTATACATGGGCTTATGCCATTGAAAACAACTACATTTCCTGGAGGTATATATAGATTTTCCCCTTTCTTTAACATCATCTCTTTCTGATAACCCATGTATATTTTTATGTTTGTTTGTCTTTAAAAAGCTTTTATTTTTTAATGACTTAATCGTAACAACTAATCATGGGATATTCATTTTATTAATAAATCTACGCTTATAATTATATTGTCAATTCATGGGCCGGTAGTCTAGTCCGGTTATGACGCCGCCCTTACAAGGCGGAGATCGCCAGTTCAAATCTGGCCCGGCCCATTTGGTGACAATTGTTCACCTTTTTAAAATCCGAATTGGATAGTGATTGATATGGCAAGGGAAATGAAAAAAATTCTGGTGACCGGTTCGGTCGGTCAGATAGGTTCAGAACTCGTTCCCACCCTAAGGGCGAAATACGGGAATGAAAACGTGATCGCAACAGGGCACAAGACAATGCCCGGCGAATCCTTTCGAAACGCAGGGCCTTT
>JAZGEG010000077.1:0-2240 GCA_036478655.1 Candidatus Aenigmatarchaeota archaeon
GATCGAAAGCGAATACTCGGTAAAATCCGAATACGCCATGAAGAGCGAGTACAAGCAGGAAGGCGAATACAAATAGTTCACTTTTTCTTTGGCCTTTCCCCTTTCAGCCACCAGACCCCGAGATAGACAAATGGGGTGTCGCAGAAAGCGACAAAAACTTTTAGCAGGTAGTAAGGAACAATCAGTGCGAATATGAAATCCACAGTGTACTTGGGAGTGGCCATGTAAAAAGCTATGAACATGAAAACCGTGGTGTCTATGAACTGGGAAACGACCGTGGAGAGGTTATTCCTCAACCAGAGGAATTTCCCCTTTGTTTTCTTCTTCCAGAAATTGAACGCCCAGATGTCGTGGTATTGGGCAAGCAGGAAAGCGATCAGGCTCGCTACCATTATCCTTATGGAGGGGTTGAACACCTCGAGGAACGCCTCATTCGAGGCGTAGCGCGAAGCGGGCGGAAGGAACACGGACAAGACCGTAAGCAACATCACAATTATTATAGCAACAAAACCCGCGATCACGAACCCTTTAACCTTCTCCTTCCCGAAAACATCCTCCACTACATCCGTGACAAGGAACGTGATGGGGTACATGAAGATCCCCACGGATGCAACCGCGACCCAGAGATTCGCGATTTTCGTCCCTAACAGATTCGCGGCCACGATCGCAGCAACGAAGGCCCCCAGCAATATATGCAGCTTCTGTTCCTGAGTCAACATATTCTCACGGATTCCTATTTTTGTTTTGGGGTTATTTATAGTTTTTTAATTTGTGTTGGCAAGTATTAACCATGATGGAATTCGAGAGGGACTTCGAGCTGGAAATAGGATCGAGCATGGTTAAGCGGAAGAGCAACAAGTTCAAGCTAATCTGGATAATTCAGGGCGAACAGGTTACAGGAGGGATAGCAAGTTCTCCGATGAAATATAAGAACCTTGTTATGTTCGGGTGCGGGGACCATTATTTTTACGCCCTGGACCTTAATAGTGGGAAGATGGCCTGGAGGTTCAAGGCAAACCAGCTGTTTATAGACGCAATACCTTCTGAAGAGAACGGGATAATATACATAGGGAATTATGATGGGCACGCTTACGCGATTGATGCTGAGACCGGAAAAGAGGTTTGGAGGTTCAAGACGGGAGGTAAGATTTACGCTTCATGCACAGTTCATGGAGGAAAAATCTATTTCGGATCGCAGGATTCTAATGTTTACGCTATTGATTCTAAAACAGGTAAAGAAATATGGAGATTCAAGACAGGAGCTGAAGTGGGATCAGCCCCCACTATACACGAGGGAGTTCTCTACGTGGGCAGTTACGATGAGAATTTTTATGCCCTTGATCCGGAGACGGGGAAAGAGATATGGCGTTTAAAATTAGGCGGCAACATCTCAAATCCTCTTCCGTTGCATATTGAAGGAAAATTGATCTATGTTGGATGCATAGACGGGAATGTTTATGCGATAGATCTTGAACAGCGAAGGGAGAAATGGAGATTCAAAACAGGCGGCTGGATACTTTGTTCCCCTAAACCTACAGAAAACTTTATGTATGTAGTATCGAGCGATGGGAACATTTACTGTCTTGACAAAGATGGTCACCAGGTATGGAAATTCATGACGGACGCTTACATGGACGGTTCTACGGATGTTTTGATTAACAATGGCATTGTTTATTACGGCTCTTCCAACCAGAATTTTTACGCCCTTGACGCTAATACAGGCAAGGAAATCTGGAGATTCAAAACAGACGGTGAGATAATATCCGCCCCTATAATGCACGAGGGAAAGATCTACTTTGGCTCTTTTGATTGTTACTTCTATTGCATTGACATGAACGGAAAAGAGATCTGGAGATTCAAGACCAGTTCAAGCGTCAGGTGGAAGGTTCCTCCAGAATCAGAATGGTTCGACTTTGAGGTCGATATAAAGGAAGAACCAGACGAAGCACTAAAGGAATACGGGAAGGGGGTGAACGTAGCGGAACAGGAATTCATCGAAAGCGAATATTCCGTGAAGAGCGAATACCAGACCAAGAGCGACTACAAGACAGAATCAGAATACAAGTGAAGATTTCTTGATTACTTTAGATAACATTTAAATACCATAAAGATAACAACTATTTAGTGAAAAATATGTCGAAAATTATGAACATCCTGCATGATCCGAAAAAATATGCATTCGATCCCGATAATCCCATTAGCATAATACCAGCCAATCGAATATGTGAGGGAACGGATTT
>JAZGEG010000078.1:0-8016 GCA_036478655.1 Candidatus Aenigmatarchaeota archaeon
CTCGAGATTTTCACACGCCTCCGCATGTATCGTTATTAAATCCGCCCCGGCCTTAGCGAAACTCTCGACATACTTCTCCGGTTTCTCTGTCATGAGGTGAACGTCCAGGAATTGTTTCGTTATCTTCCGCAGGGTCTTAACGACAAGAGGCCCTACAGTTATGTTCGGCACGAAATGCCCGTCCATCACATCCACGTGTATCCACTCCGCTTCTTTGACGAGGTCTATATCCTCGGCTAGGCACGAGAAATCCGCGGAAAGGACCGAAGGTGCTATCTTGACCATCTTTAGATTTGGCACGGCAATTTAAATTTATTGTTGGAAAGTCTGGATAACATGTGATTTTAAAGGTTTTTTTCACATCTAATTGTAATGGATGATTCAGGCCCACCGTATACGAGCTGGAAAGCACTTCGGGGAAATTACACCTTCGATCAGAGCAAAAAATATAATATTAATTATAGGAACCAGGACGGTTCATTTCTGATACCTGATGCTACTATTTTCAGTGCTAATTTAAATTGCGTTTCAATTTCACACAGAAAGTTGTTAAAGGCGATAGTTAAAGTCATTAATCCTGGACCTTTTAGAGAGAAAACAGAAACGGAATACAAGAAAGTCAAGACGCACATTTTTCCTAAGAAAATGAAAGTTCACAAGAGCAACATCGAGTCAATACAGATTACCGGAAAGGAAAGCAAAACAATTTACAGATTTTAACATAATCCCTTATCGAGCAAATTTTTATATCACTCCGCGAAACTATTATCATGAAAATCGCGATTGGTTCTGACCACGCAGGTTTCGGGCTGAAAGAGAAGATCAAGCAGTTCCTGAAGGAGAAGGGATATGAATTCGACGATTTCGGGACAAACTCGGGCGAACCGGTCGATTATCCGGACTATGCGAAAAGGGTTTCAGAGGCGGTTCTCGGAGACCATGAATTCGGGATACTCATATGCGGAAGCGGGATCGGGATGAGCATATCCGCGAACAAATTCCCTGGGGTTCGAGCAGCTTTCTGCATGACACCCGAACTCGCGAAGGCGGGAAGGGAGCACAACAACGCGAACGTCCTGACCATGGGGGCGAGGTTTACGGACGAAAACACCGCGAAAGAGATAGTCAAGACATTCCTCGAAACCGAGTTCACGAATGAGGAACGCCACGTAAAAAGGGTAAAGAAAATGGGTGAACTTGGGTCTATTTTTCAGGCAAGGAAGTAAAACCTTTAAATAATATGAGCAAATATTACTTGGTATGAAAGAGAGGATCACGCTAACGATTGATGAAAAAATTCTCGAAAATGTTGACAGGCTGGTGGACGGCCTTAGCGTACGCAACAGGTCGCATGCCGTCGAACTCATTCTTTCCAAATACATGAATTTCAGGGAGCTGAAGACCGCCCTGATACTATGCGGCGGTGAGGGAACGAGATTGAGGCCGATAACATACGAGACCCCGAAGGCGCTGGTCCAGGTTCACGGAAAACCACTGGTAGAGCATCTCTTCGACCTCCTGAAGAAATACAGCGTGAACGACGTCGTTCTCTCAGTAGGCCACATGAAGGAGAAGATCATAAACGAAAAAGACAACTGGTCAAGGCTCGGCCTGGACATATCGTTCGTGGAGGAGCAAAAACCCCTTGGAACAGGGGGGCCGCTCAGGCTTGCTAAGGACAAGCTGACCAAAACGTTCATAGTTTCAAACGGCGACGAACTGAAGAACATAAACATAATGGACATGCATGAATCCCATAAGAAAAACCGGGCGCTGGCAACAATCGCGTTGACCACGGTTAACGACCCGAGCCAATACGGCGTGGCAAAACTGGAAGGCAGCAGAATTATCGAATTCGTTGAGAAACCGAAGAAAGACAAAGCCCCCTCAAATCTGATAAACGCGGGTTTCTACATACTGGAACCAGAAGTCGCGGACATGATCCCGAAGGGTCGCTGCTCTATTGAAAAGCAGATATTCCCCAAGCTCGCGAAGATGGGAAGGCTTTTCGGTTTCCCCTTCAGCGGCCAGTGGTTCGATACAGGGAACCTCGAAAGGTACGAGAGAGCGCTGAAGGAGTGGAAAGGGATCAAACCGGAATAAAACTAAATGCTAAATTTTAAAAACGGAAAAGCACATATTTAAAAACATTGTCCTAATATACCAATAATTGGTGATAAGTATGTCGTTAAGGCCAGCGAAGTGTTACAGGAAGTGGGAAAGGCCCAACACTAGGATATCCAAGAGGAAGCCGAGGAGAAGCTACGTGAAAGGCGCTCCCGCCCTCAAGATCCACAGGTTTGAGAGCGGCACTCGTAAGCCACAGTTCACCACAAGGATGTTCCTCGTTTCCAAGAACCCTGTCCAGATAAGGCACAACGCCCTTGAGGCGGCGAGGGTTGCTGTTTCCAAGACCCTGGCCAAATTAGTCGGTGAGGACACTTTTTTCCTTAAGATCATGGTTTACCCCCATCACATTCTCAGGGAAAACCCCCTGGCAACAGGGGCCGGGGCAGACCGATTCCAGACAGGGATGCGAAAGTCATTCGGAAGGCCGGTAGGCGCTGCGGCAAGAGTCCGAAAGGACCAGAGAATACTTGAGATAAGGATCCCCCCGGGAAATGAAAATCACGGGAAGAAAGCGCTGAAGGTCGCCTCCTCCAAAATGCCCACTTCTTGCTATATCGAGATAGAGAATCAGAAATAAAGATAAAAATAAAGAAAAAGGAATTCATATCAGTTTCCAATTCAGTTTACTTTAGCAAACCAGCAAATACTGCCCACAGTACACCAATCAGTAAGAAGAGCCACCCAAGGAACTCGAATATGTAGACACCCCAAACATATGATGCTCCTGCGAAAGTCACCATGAAGTCCGCGGTGAATCCTATTGATAGCAAAAAGAAAATCCCTGCAGCCACTATAAAGTTAAACTGTTTCTCTGCCTTCACTCGGATCTTTGCGTACTCCGCGAATACTGGTGTGAGCAGTGTTGCCACGACAAACCACACATCTACCATGTTTAATACACCTAATTAGATATTTGCCACCGACCCCAATATAAATATGTATACGTCAATCAACGAAAACAGCGGCTTTGCACATAAACTCTATGTACTTTTAAATTTAACAGACACGCCAAGCTCAAAAATCGAATTCACCAGAACGCTCAGGTTTTGGCAGACGACCTTGCATAAAAGCTCATTCACCTGGGCATCCATTCTCTTTGTCCGTATGTAAGGCAGGAATTTCCTCTTCATGGCCTCCTCGATCTTGAGCTGCACGAACTTGGACAAAGAAATGAAAGAAGTGAGATTAGGAGCGGAAGGTGTTCAACCTTAGGTTTATGTGCAAAGCTGAAAACAGCTATAAGTAAACCTCTATGCCCGCCGCAATCAGAATGAAAAATATACCCACCATGAGTATCTTTATCGAATCAAGGAATATTATCTTCAACACACGCGTGCTTCTGCAGCGCAATATCGCGGCCGAGATCAGGCCTCCGGCCAACCCCGCGCAGAGATAACCGACGATCTCGGGGATCCCGTGGGGAAGGAAGGATAACGTAACAGCTGGTATTTCAAAAACCGACTTCGAAATCTCACCTATAGCTGTCCCTAATATGGAGGCGTTCCAGACTATTATGAAAACCGCCCCGGCCCCGAACAGGAGCGAGAAGATGAAGGCGAAAACCATGACCTCCAGATTGTTCGTTAGTATCGCGAGGAACGAGGGGAAGCTCCCCTTTGTTATGACCCCTGTCACGCCACCTGACATCGCAGCGCGTATCTCATGTATCTTGATAAGCTGGACCTGAAAGAAATCCGCGGGCAGGATAAGAGCCCATACGGAGAACGCAACGGTTACGCCCAGAAAATAAAACAGGAACATCAACAGATCCTTTTCGTGCCTTCTGAAAAACCCCTGTTTGTAATGCTTTCTGCACGCTTCCTCCTCGATCTGCTCCTCCTTCTTTATTATGGAAGTCAGGAAATAAACAGAAGGGATAATGGTGAAGACAACTGCGAACATCCCGGTCAGGTTGAAGGAGACACCCGATATCTGGACCCTGTAGAACAGCTGCGTAGAGAAAAGGATCCCTATGGTGGCGATCATGAGCGCCCACACAAAGGTGAGGTAGGGGGATTTCTCAACCTCCCTGAAGCTCAGGATAGATTCCAGCATAATTATATTATAGATGACGGACTTTTAATTTTTGATTGTTTTTAAGCGAAAAAACCAAAGTATAAATATGAACCTGGGTTCGATCAAATCAAAGATAAGTTCGATCAAATCAAAAATTTCCGAGAAACTGAAAATATCGAAACTTCATGAGAAAAAAATTCCAAAGAAAACAGACAAAAAAACCGGAATGGAGAGGAGAGTGATAGGGGACGTTCTAAGGGAACTCTCATTCGAGGAGGTGAGAGAAAATCAGAGGTTCGTTTTCCTCGGGATAGGGAACGACCTGAAAGGTGATGACGGGATAGGATGGTATGTCGTGGACAAGCTGGGCAAGGAATTCAGGGACGATGAGAATCTCCTTTTCCTAAAGACCACTGTCCCTGAAAATCACGTGAGGGAAATAAACGATTTTGCCCCGAACATGCTCATAATAATAGACTCGGCCGATTTCAAAAAAAGGCCGGGGAAGATAAAATCCATAAAAGGATACCAGATAAGCGAATCCTACATTTCGACCCATACCACGCCTCTCACCCTCTTCCTCCGGCTTTACCAGGCTGGCCAGGCCTTTAAAAAACCCGTTGTGCTGGTGGGAATACAAAGAAAAAACAACGAGTTCGGCCAGCCCTTGAGCAGGCCAGTGAAGAGGGCGGGGAACAGGCTGGCGAAGCTCATGTCAAAGCTTTACAAAAAAAATGTTCTTGACCTCAAGCTCGAAAGGGAACTGGCATACATTTCGAACCCTCTTTCGAGGGTCACGGGCCGCTTCAAAAGTAAAGAGGAATGAACCTTATTTCCTGAAACCAAGCCTGAACTTTTCTTTCCTGTGTTCCGCCAGCTCGTACCTGGCGGAATTATTGACGGATTTCGGCTTCGTGGGACAGACGTCGTGGCACCTCCCGCAGAAGATACACTTCCCTATATCGATAGACCATGTCTTCTTTTCCTTGTCTATGGTTATCGCGTTTGTCGGGCAGTTGATCGCGCACATCATGCAGAAGATGCACGTGTCCTTGTTCCATTCGATCCTCCCCCTGAACCCTTCCGGTATCTTAGGCCTCTCTTTCGGATACTTCCTTGTGGAGGGTTTTGAAAAAACCCTTTTTATCGCCTCTGCGAGCAGATTCATAAGTCCCACCTAATAAAACCCCACAATCACCCTTACAAGATCGATAATAGCGAGCGGCCCTATTATGAACCAGCAAAGCCTGAACGCATTCGAAATCCTCAACCTCGCGAACACAACCCTGAATATTATCAAGATCACCAGCAAAGCCAGGGAGTTGACAGCGAACATAACGAGATTCCCTGCCCCCATGAAGAAGACCGCCCCAAGGGATATCAGAACCCAGAACCCAGCGGCTTTCGAAAGCTCGAACATCGCGAGCCTCGGCCCGCTGTACTCAGTCAGAGGCCCTGCCACTATTTCCTGATCCGCCTCCGGTATGTGGAAGGGAGGAAGGGAAAGCTTCCCCAGAACGCCCGTGAGGAATGCGAAAAACGCGAAGGGGAAATGGAGAGAGAAATAAGGGACGATCTGGAAACCAGTGAGCATCCCAATGGTTATCAGGGAAACCACGAACGGGAATTCATACGAAACGAGCTGGGTTATCTCCCTTATGCTCCCGACAGAGCCGAACGGGTTTCCCGTTGCGAATCCAGCAAGCGCGAAGAAAGCGGAGGACATCACCATGAAGTATATCACAACGAACACGCTCCCCTCGAAAGAAACCAGGCCAAAGCCCGCGATCGGTATGAAGACTATCACGGTCAGCATTGACGCGAAGGAAATAATCGGACATAAGGTCATGAGGAAACCCACGGAATCCTTCGTTTGTATGTTCTCCTTGGACATGAGTTTCACGAAATCCAGGAAAGGCTGCCACACGGGCGGGCCGATCCTGTGCTGCATGTGCGCGGCCACCTTCCTCGCAATCCCCAAGTAAATAAATCCTATCAGGAACGCCGCTATGAAACCAGGGAACACCAAGGCCTGGAACAGGTATTCAATCATGCCCACCCCCGCGGTCTTCCTTCATGTGGAGTATGTCGTGTTTCGTAAGCACTTTTTCCTTCCTCGTGTTGGCATCCACCACGGTCATCCGTTCACAGCAGGCAAAACACGGGTCAATGGAAGCTAAGATTGCCGGGACGTCCGGTATCCCGCAACCCCTGATTATCTCATCCAGTATGTGGAAGGTCTGATACGTGGGCGTACGAATCTTCACCCTGTACGGCTTGTCCCCTGCTGACTTCAAATAGTATATCAATTCCCCTCTCGGGGCCTCCACCCTTGAAACGGTTTCCATCCCCTCTTTGATCTTTATTACAGGAGGAACCTTCAGGGCGATCTCCCCCTTCGGGATCGTTAGAATCGCTTCCTTTATCATCCTGACCGATTCCAGGCATTCTTTCAGCCTCACGATACAACGTTCTAGCACGTCCCCCCCCTCCCCCGTGACAACCTTGAACGTCAAATCCCTGTAAGCGACGTAACCGGTTTCCCTGACATCGTAGTCTATGCCCGATGCCCTGACATTCGGCCCTACCGGGTTCAATTCCTTCGCCTTCTGCTTAGAAAGGTAGCCGACGTGTTTTATGCGGTTTTTCAAAGAAGCGTCATTCCTGAAAAGTCTGATGTAGTGATGGAGCCTGTCCTCGATTTTTTCCATGTTCCCCTCGATTTTCTTGCCCTGCTCCAGATCAATATCCCTCCTCGCTCCCCCTATCACATTTATCGCGAAGTGGACCCTGTTCCCTGTAAGCAATTCCTGCAGGTCCATCACGAGCTCCCTGTCCCTGAACATGTAATGGAAAAGCGTATCCATGCCTATTTCCCAGGCGAGCACGCCCAACGCTAACATGTGGGAATGGATTCTTTCCAGCTCGGAAACAACGACTCTTATATACTTCGCCCGGTCAGGGATTTCGAGACCCATTAAACTTTCGATCCCCTGGCAGTAGCAGGATGTGTGGTAGGCGCCGCAGATCCCGCAGACCCTTTCGCTCAGGTAAACCCCCTTCGCCCACCAGCGGCCTTCGAATGACTTCTCGATCCCCTTGTGGTTGTATCCCAGAACGAGTTCCGATCCGATGATAGTCTCCCCGTCCACCCTGAGCTTTATGTGAACTGGCTCTATAAGGGCGGGGTGCTGAGGCCCGAACGGAAGAAGATAATCGTGCATATAATTAATTATCAGGATTATATAAAAATCGAAGTTTGGAAATCGAATCATCACCTAAATCCAACGTTATGCATCATTTTGTAGGTATTTTGACAACTTTCACAGAATCTCTAATCGGTGCTGTTACAATATAACATCCAGGCGAAGGTTCAATTTTACTAGTATCTCTTGTTTCATATTTAACCAGTTCATTACCAAGTTCTGAAAAAATTTTGGAAAATCCTTCATTTTTACGATCCCACATACCATACAGTTGGAAATCCATAAGATAAGATTTTCCAGGTTCCAATTTTTTTGATTCCAAATTGTTCAGAAAAAGAATGCTACAAACCTCTCCAGGATTTATAGCCCTGTATAGTGTTTTGAGTTTTGCATTTTTCATAGACAAGTATATTGTCGTTAATTTTAAATTATTAACTTTTTTATCGATTACGTATAAAAATAACTAAGCAACGTCCGACCCGATCTCAATATCCCCGTCTATCGTAACGAGCCTGACGTTGTCCCCCTTTACCGCAGCAAGCAACATCCCCTCCGAGGTGACACCGCGGTTAGTCGTCGTCTGAAGGTTTGTCAGGACGACTATTTTCTTCCCTGTAAGCTCTTCCTTTTTGTAGTTATCCTTGACGCCCGCAACGAGCGTTAT
>JAZGEG010000079.1:0-16829 GCA_036478655.1 Candidatus Aenigmatarchaeota archaeon
GTTGTAGCTGCACGAATTAAGGCTCGTTTAAAATTTGGAAATGACAGGCCGGAATTTTGGCTTGGAAAAATGTGGTCCACAAAGCAAGGGCGTTACAGTGTCAGTCTTTCGGTTCCTATGAAGATGATATACCCAAAATTTGGCGAATTAATTGAATATATTCTTGGGTATGAAGCCTCGATTGGTGTAATGAAAGGTAGTGGTAAAGTAGAAAAGGGTAGTAGAAATCCAATTAGGATTACAATAGGACTGAGAAATAAAAAGTAATTTCACTTTCTCAAAACTATCTCAATTATCTCCCCGTCCTTCACTTCGTAGTCCGCCCCGAGCTTTCTCTTTGTCTCAAAATCTATTCCCCCCATGAACTTGTCCGCCATCTCGGTGTGGACCTTCCCGGCGAATTCCTTGAGGCTCGTTCCCTTAGGGACGAGGATCGCATCCGGTAGGACGTTTCCTTTACTGTCAGTCAGCTTGTTCACGTTCGCCACCGGATAGACCACTATGTAATCCAGCAGTTCAAAAACCGCTTTGTTTAAACATTCCTGAACGCCCGTGGAGCCGAATTTTCCGAGAACGCCGTTTTTTATAAAATCCAAAGCGTGTTTCTGCTTTTCGTTCATTTCGTTTTCTTTTAGGATTTCGAACCCCCCTTCCCCGGGCATGTATTTTATGAGGTCGTGCTTGTCCGCTTCTTTAAGGGCGAGTTCGCTCTCGGCTGAACACGCGATTATCGTGTAACCGGGGAATTCCTTGCAGAGTTTTTCGAGGTTCCTCTCCGAGCCCGGGACATCGATCTTGTTCGCCGCTATGATCATTTTTTTCGAGAGCTTTCGGAGATCAAAGGCGAACTTTTTCAAGTCCTCATCAGACCACTGGGCAGGGGTTTCTTTCGGCAAACCAGTTGTTTCCAAAGCTTTCTTGATTTGAGGTTCTGTGACTTTCAAACCTGAGAACTGTTTTACAAGGGATTCAATCAGGTCCCGCTTCTGCATCTCAACCTCTTTAGAAAACTTCTCCCAGTTCTTCTTCAGCATCCCGAAAAACCAATAGCCAATCTCCTCTTCAAGAAATCGGATATCATTCCCTGGATCGTAACTTCCCTTCTCAACAGGTTCCCCGTTCTCGTTTGTGGATCCAGAGATGTCTATCACATGGATGAACGCATCCGCCTGCCTTAGATCGTCCAGGAACTTGTTCCCGAGTCCCTTTCCCGTGTGCGCCCCTGGGACGAGGCCTGCCACATCAAGAAGCTCGACCGGAATGAAGCGAAAGCTTTCATTGCAGAATCCGAGATTCGGTTTGCATTTCGATTTCGCCTTCTCCTCAGGACATTCGGCCTTCACGAACCCCACTGCGTGGTTGGGTTTTATAGTGGTGAATACCCTGTTTGATATTTCTACGTCAACGAGCGTTAACGCCTTGAATATTGTGCTCTTGCCGGTATTTGTCTTGCCCACGATTCCTATCAGCATGCTCTCGCCTTTTGAATAATCGGATTGAGGTTTAAAATTCTTTACATCCAGACGAGCATGTTCAACGCGAGAATGAATGCGATCACGATGAAGAAGGCCCCTGCCCATTTGTCGCCTTTCTTCATCGCATATTTCGCTCCTGCCCATCCACCAAGCGCTCCCGTTATTAGCAAAGGAACCGCTATCTCATAGATGATAACTCCTGAAATAACGAAGAAGGCGGCTGAGAAGATAATTCCTGTCACAGTTACGATCTTCCGGGTACCCATACTCTGGAGAAATGTCTGACCGAAAAGGAATATCAACACATAGGATAACATTATCCCTCCTCCACCGCCCACCATAGTCCCTACTATTATGATAAAAAAGGTAAGAACACATCCCAGGGATTTTTTCATACTTGTTGTTTGCAAACGAGATTCGACCCCTATTTTTTTGTTTAAAATCATAACAGCCAACACGATCATTATCAAGACAGCGATCATTGTTTTGAGAATAACCTCATTTATGCTGAGAACCATATATGCCCCCAATAAAGAAGCGATAACAGCAACACTCGCCAGAGGCAGACCGATTCTCCAGTTAACCTTCCCTCCCCTGTTAAATTCGAAAAGCGAGGTCCCTCCTACCCCTATGTTGTAAAATCTTGTTGCAGCAACGGCGTTAGGGGCGGGAACACCCAAGGCTATAAGAAGGGGAACCATAATCAATCCCCCGCCGCCAACTATCACAGAGTAAAACGCTAGAAAAAAGTTCAGTATTGCTAGCAAAAGAATAGTGAGAGGTTCCATCTACCTCACTTTCCCTTCTATCCCTTTATCCACGTTTATCTCGCCCTTATCCGTTTTCAGGGCTTTGCCTTTGTAATAAGCCTTCCCTTTCCTGGCTTCAATGTTCAGTTTAAGGAAATCCTTTATATCGATAACCTTTTTCGGGCTCTTTTCTGCCCCTTCAGCGAACACGTCCGATCCCGGCTTGTCCCTGCTTGTCAGCAATCCGATTTTCTTACCCTTCTCCGCAGCCAGCAACATCCCCTTTGATTCGACCCCGCGGAGCTTCGCGGGCTTGAGGTTCGCGATCACCACGATGTTCTTTCCTTCGAGTTCTTTCTTGGAGTAATAACCCTTAAGCCTCGCCACAAGCGTTCGCTTCTCTTTCCCGATGGCAATCTTGAGAACATACAGCTTCTCCGCTTCCGGGTGGTCCTCGACTTTTTCGACCTTGGCGACCTTGAGGTCCAGAAAGGAAAAAGGATCCTCAGAAAGGGCCTCCATCCTTTTGAAGATTATTTCCGGCTTTCCTATCTTGTGGTTCTCAAGCGGTTTCTCGATATCCTTCCATTTAAGGTCTTTGGTCTTCAGCTGTTTCTCCAGTTTTTTCGAGAACTCAGGCAGGACAGGTTTCAATAGGATTGCCAAATCCCTGACTATGTTGACCGAGAAAGCGAGGACATCCTTGCATTTTTTCGGATCCTTCTTGATCAGGACCCATGGCTCTTTTTCCTGGAAATACCGATTGCCGATATCCCCTATCTCAAGTACCTGCTTGATAGCGTCACGGAAGTTGTAATCAAGATAGCATTTACGGATATCCCCGATCTTCTTCCCGATCTCCTTCGAGAGCTTCTTCTCCCATTCGCCCTTCGCTACCCTTCCAATTCTCGATTCCGAGTACTTGTCTATGAAGCTCAGCGTCCGGTAGCAGAAGTTCGAGATGTTCGCCACGAGCTCATTGTTCACCCTGTCTACGAGGTCTTTTGTTGAGAAGTCCCCGTCATCCCCGAAGGTTATGCCCCTGATTAGATAATACCTTACCTGCTCTACCCCGAACTTTCCAGCAAGGTACAGGGGATCGATTACATTCCCCAGGGATTTGGACATCTTCTGGCCGTTTATGGTCAGGAACCCGTGCGCAAATATCTTTTTAGGCAGGGCGTAGCCTGCACTCATGAGCATGCAGGGCCATATTATGCAGTGGAAACGTATGATATCCTTCGCCATCAAATGCATATCCGCAGGCCAGTAATTCTCTGCCCCAGATACGTAGTTCAAGAGGGCATCAAACCACACCCATATCACATGTTTCTTGTCTACGGGTAAGGGAATACCCCATTCTGCTGTTGGGCGGGAAATGCTTATGTCCTTCAAACCCTCCTTTACGAAACTCAGAACCTCGTTCTTTCGGACATCCGGCTGGATGAAATCCGGATTCTTCTCTATGTGTTTTAGCAGGCGGTCCTGGTACTTGCTCAATTTGAAGAAATAATTCTCCTCGCTTATCCTTTTTGGTTCTTTGTCGTGCAAAGGACACTTGCCGTCAGCGAGATCAGATTCCGTAACGAACGCCTCGCACCCTTCACAATAAAGCCCCTCGTACTTCCCCTTGTAGATATCCCCTTTCTTGTAAACCTTTGTGAAGAAATCATAAACAATTTTCTTATGGCGATTCTCGGTAGTGCGGATAAAACCCTCGTTGCTTATGTTGAGAACCTTCCAGACACGTTTCCATTTTTTAGCCATCCTGTCCGTGTACTTCTGGATGTCCTTCACCCCGAGCTTTTTGGCGGCCTGGACAGTTTTCTGCGAATTCTCGTCCAATCCTGTCAGATAAAAGACATCATGCTCCAGCAACCTGTAAAATCTCGCTATAACATCGGCTGCTATTGTCGTGTAGGCATGACCTATGCTCGCCACGTCGTTAACGTAGTATATCGGGGTTGTGATGTAGAATTTCATTTTCACCACCATAAAAATTAGTTCCCATTCTTAATTTAAATAACTCTATATGGCCGAGGGTTATAATTATCAGCTTAATAAATAAATAACTCTCTGTTAACAATTAGTTGTGATCTCATGATAGAGCAACTCCAAAAAATGATAAACGAGGCGAAGAGGGGGAAGGAATGGGTAAAGGAGACAAAGGACCAGATCCGCGTGGTCTCGCACTATGATGCGGACGGCATAACATCCGCTTCCATAATGGTCAAGACCCTATTGAGGTACGGAAAGGATTTCCACATGACCATAGTCAAGCAGATGAGTGAGGATATCCTGGAGAAGCTCGCGGAGGAGGATCGAAACCTTTTCATATTCCTTGACATGGGTTCAGGCCAGATAGACCTGATCAAGAAACACCTCTCATCTTCCAGGGTCATAATATGCGACCACCACCAGCCGGAAGGAGAGGCGGATGAGAACATTGTCCACATAAACTCCGTTGTCGCCGGAGTGGAAGACAACATATCAGGATCTGGCGTTACTTACATACTTTCCCGCACGATCGACCCTAAAAATGTCGACCTCAGCCAGCTCGCCGTGATAGGGGCGATAGGCGATTCTCAGATAGACGCGATCGGCCCTGACTGGGGCGTGAGCGGTCTGAACAGGGAAATACTCAAAGACGCCGAATCCCATGGAAAGATAAAGGTTTCGAAAGGCCTCCGCCTTTGGGGGAGGTATACCCGTCCGTTGCACAAGGCACTTTCATATTCAATGGACCCTCACATCCCAGGAATTACAGGATCGGAATCAGCGAGCGTCCAGTTTCTCCAGGACCTCGGGATACCCGTCAAGAAAGGCGAGGACTGGAGGACGATAGCAGACCTGAGCATGGAGGAGCAGAAGAAACTTACTGATGGAATAATCAAGGAAAGGATAAGGGGTGACCACGAAAACCCGGAATACGTCTTCGGGGATGTTTACGAACTCCTTGATAAAGAAGGTGAATTCAGGGACGCGAACGAATTCGCTACAATGCTCAACGCCTGCGGAAAGATGGACCGGGCAAACCTCGGGGTTTCTCTGTGCCTGAATGGGAAGGATGCATTTGAGAAAGTCAAAAAAATTCTCGGGAACTACAGGAGGGAGATAGGGAAGGGGGTAGGCTGGTTACGATCGAATATCGAAAACCCGGAAATTGTCAAGCGAAGGAGCGGGATCTACGTTCTAGCGGGGTCGAACATATCAGAGCATTTAATTTCGAATGTCATATCGATCATCAATCACTCGGGTCTGCTCCCGGAAAAACCTTTATTCGGATTCGCTGATTCAGAGGATGGGATGAAAATATCGGCAAGGGCCAGCGATTCCTTAGTGGAAAAGGGACTGAAACTCAACGAGATAATGGGCGAAATCTCCGAGAAACTCGGGGGTGAAGGAGGAGGACATACAGGGGCGGCAGCTGCAATCATACCAAAGGAAAAACAGGACGAATTTATAAATATGACTGAACAAATACTAACAAATATCGGAGGAGAGCATGGGGATAAAAAGCAAACCGAGATTGAGAGAAGAGAAGAAGGAAACGAAACAGGCGAAACTGGAGAAGGAAGCGACTCCGGATCAGAAGGAAGAAAAAATTCTGATAAAAAAGTGGAAGGGAAAGGACTGGTTCAGTATTTTGGCTCCTAGGGAACTTGGAGCGAGGTTTCTTGGCCAGACCCCGACAACCGACCCTAAATCGCTTATCGGAAGGAACATGGATGTCGGTGTCCCGGAAATAACAGGGGATAATTCTAAATACTACATGAAGGTGAAGGTGAGGATAAGCAAGATAGAAGGGAACACTTGCTTGACATCCTTCAATGGTTTCGAATGCGCCCGCGAACATTTAATGAGGATGGTGAGGAAGAGGAACCAGAAGGTTGAAAACGTGTTTGATGTTGTCACGAAGGATGGGTGGCTTCTGAGGATAAAGCCCTGGGCAGTCCTTAACGGAAAGCCTGCGACAAGCGTCGGGAGCAAGATGAGGCACTTCACAATGAACTTCTTCAACGAGTTTGCGAGGAAAAACAACATGAATGATCTCGTAAGAAAGATTATTTCAACAGAGATACAGATGAGGATAAAGAGGGAGGGAAGCAAGATCTACCCCGTCCGCTTCTCCGAGATCGCGAGGATAAAGGTCCTGAGGTCACCGGAGTTCAGAATGGCCAGACCTAAACCTGAAGAGAAGAAGGAAGCCAAGCCCGAGGAGAAACCAAAAGAGGAGAAAAAACAGGAAACCCCGAAACCAGAGGAAAAGGAAGTGGCAAAACCCAAAGAAGAAAAACCAGAGGAGAAAAAGGAAGCCAAAACCGAAGAAAAAACAAAGAAAGAAAAACAAAAGAAAAAAGAGACGAAACCGAAAAAGAAATGATTATGAAAAATCAAATTCTTAAAAAGGGCGTAATCCTTGTGGACAAACCCAAAGGGATGACTAGTTTTGACGTTGTTGAAAAGGTATGCGAAACCCTCGGGGTGAAAAAAGCGGGGCATTCCGGAACGCTCGACCCGAACGTGACGGGGTTGATGCTGGTCGCCCTTGAGGAATCCCGTAAGGCAATGCCCGTCCTGATGGGTATGGAGAAGGAATACGAAGGGAAGATGATGTTACACGGGGAAGCGGACAGGAAAAGGATAGAAAGGACGTTCAAAAGATTTACAGGTGAAATCGTCCAGAAGCCTCCTGTCAAATCAAGGGTCGCCCGCGTGGAGAGAAAGAGGAGAGTACATTCCCTGAGAATTTTGAAAATAAAAGGCAGGGAAGTCCAATTCAAAGTCAGATGCGAGGCAGGGACGTACATACGAAAGCTTGTCCACGACATGGGCGAAGATCTCGGCTGCAGGGCGCACATGACAGAGCTGAGAAGGACAAAGATCGGGCCTTTTGAATTGAAAGAATCGGTTCCCCTTTCGAAACTATCAGAAAAAAATGCAACCCCTGTCGAAAAGGTTCTCGAAAGGATCAAGCTGAAAAAGATAATAATTAAGGACCAGGTAATCCCAAAAATAAGGAACGGATCCCCTGTTTTCCCGGAGTGGATAACAAAGAAGGATAGGGCGAAGGAAAACGAGATTGTGGGGATTTTTGACAAAGGCGGGGGGATAATAGCTCTGGGAAAACCCTCAGGGAAAAAAATCAAAACAGCTAGGGTTTTCAATTTTTGACATTTATAATAAAAATAAAAACCTGAAACGATATTGATATTATAAACCGAAACAGAATTTTGTTCTGTTTCCTCAGAAACCCCGCCTCGGTAGCTCAGTTGGTAGAGCGCAGCGTTGGTAACGCTGAGGTCGCGAGTTCAAATCTCGCCCGAGGCTTTTTACTTCTTCCGATATCACGAAAACAATTTAAATATGGCGAGCGTATAAGATAACATGCCTTGCGGACGGAAAAGAAAACGGAAGAAAATGAAGAAGCACAAGCTCAAGAAGAGAAGGAAGAAGATGAGGCACAGGAAGAAAAAGTAAAAATATTTCTGGGAAAAGGATTAAAAAGTTAAGATTAAGTTTTGAATATGCAAAACCTTATAACTATCAATGAAAGTTGCAATGGACCACATATAATTGAGATAAATAACCTTACAACTTATCAGGCTGCCATCAAGAAACTTTCAACTTACATAAACCTCATGTGGCTCATCCAAGACGATGACGGGAAAATTAATGCTTCTAAGATAGTTGGTTTGTACCGTGATTTTATAATAAACCCTGCGATTGTGGACGAAAATTTAAGTGAAATTGATTATATAGGCGGCAGAAGACGCGATATAGAACTTTACAAAGAAATTGTCGGAATAAAAAGAAAAATCGACAACTTCGATCCCGTCTCCTCGTGCAGCAAAAATGAGTGCGAGAATGGAGCGAGAAACATTTTTTACACAAAAAAATCAGGGGAAATATGGGAGTTTGGTGGCTATCTATGTTATGACCACATCAAGCCGTACGTAGATGACCCTGAAGCTTTCACAGCTCCGCTGAAAATGTCCGAAATCAAGAAAAACCAAACGATCCCTAGAAGCATGGGGCTCAGGGAGAAAGTGTTCAGAAAAATACTGGAATCCGCAGGATATAAGGGCCAGGAAAAAACCCCTGCATTCTCAAGAGATTTTGTAGTTAATCTCGAAAAAAGGGAACTTCAGCAAATGAGCCTTTTCGTATAATTCTAAAACCTTTAAAAATCTCGCGTGACAAACTTTATTAAATGAAAGAATTGAACGAGCTGAACACCTCCAGAGTTTCTCTGGGAATCCACATCGTTATGGGGATAGTGGCGGGGCAGCTTTCGATGTTTTTGGGGAGAGCGCTCTACTCTTTAGGTCTCGCCATCCTGATACTCATAATAACAGGATACGCAACGCAATTCATTTTGAAGAAAAAGGGGATAAAATGGTGGTTGGCGAACGGAGGGGTTCTCTACATTCTCGTCTGGCTCGTGAGCTGGACTTTCTTTTTCAACATGGCGTGATTCGAATATGCTAGGTTTAGGAAAGAAGGAAACGCAATTTTACCTTTTTGCAGGCAAAGGAGGGGTTGGGAAAACAAGCATCGCAGCAGCGACGGCCCTGCATTTCGCGAATAAGGGGAAGAAAACCCTGATAATATCCACCGACCCGGCTCATTCTTTATCGGATTCTTTCGAGACCAAGATAGGTGGGGAGACAAAGAAATTGAAGAAGAACCTGTTCGCGGTCGAAATCGACCCGAAGAAGGCCATGCAAGAATACAAGGAGAAGATCATGCCGCAGCTCGACAAGATGGAGGCCCTGAAAGGGCTCGGCCTGGAGGACACCCTGGACTTCGCAGGGAACACGCCCGGAATCGATGAGATGGCCGCGTTTGATAAATTCCTCCAGTACATGCAATCGAATGATTACGACGTGATAGTTTTCGATACCGCCCCCACGGGCCACACTCTGCGCTTCCTCTCGCTTCCCGATGTCCTGGATTCATGGATTGGGAAGATGATAAGCATACGATTGAAATTCTCCGGGATTATCAACACATTCAGGAAAATCCTGCCTTTCGGCGAGGCAAAGGAGGGGGATGAAAATAAACTCGGAACAGAACAGCTCGATGAGATAAAGGAGCGGATAGAGAAGGCGAGGAACATCCTGAGCAATAAAGAGAAAACGCATTTCAACCTCATCCTCATCCCCGAGGCCATGAGCATTTACGAATCCGGAAGATCCCTCGAAATCCTGAAGGAATACAACATACCTGTGGAAACCATCATAGTAAACCAGCTCATCCCGGAAAACAAAAAATGCCCATTCTGCACGGAAAAGAGGAAGCTCCAGCAGGAGAGGGCGAAGGAAATACGAAATAAATTCAAGGGCTACAAACTCATGCAGGTTTCGCTCCACAAGGAAGAGGTCAAGGGCTTCGGGATGCTGAAGAAGGTCGGGAAAGAACTTTACTCCTGAAGATGTTTTTTTAGTATTTCTACAAATTTTTCTTCATAATTTTCTAACGGCAACGATATTATATCATTAACTCCCATACCTATAATTTTATCAAGAGGGATTGCATTGCCTTCTCTATCATAAGCACCAGCAATTTTACCCTTACCGTCATAAAGTGTATCTCCTGCAAGTATTACCCCGCCTTTATGCCCAATTTTTCTTAAATTTTTAGCCAATAAAAATCCACCAGTCTCTGGTATGGTTGTCTGAGCTATAACCAGTTTTAGTTTGCTTTTGTCATCCAATTCTCTGAAAGTCTCCAAAATCTGTCCGTCATTTTTAAAATTCATGTCTATTTCATAAAATGCAAGGTAATGACCTTTTTCATGACGTGGGAAAAAGGATTCGCAGAATTTCCCGACAGATCCAATATAATCGACAACGAATATGTAGGGTTTATCCCCCATATCATCTTATCAGAAGTAAGTTTTATAAGATTATTGTGTTCCTTCTTTCCAGCTGGATAAATACTTCTCCTGCTCGCTTGTGAGCTTATCGATCTTAATACCCATTGATTCTAGCTTCAGTTTCGCTATCTCGGAATCGATCTCTTTCGGGACCTTGTATACCTTGGGTTCGAATTTCCCTTTGTTCTTGAGAATATATAATGATGCTAACGCCTGGTTAGCGAAAGACATGTCCATCACTTCGCTCGGGTGGCCCTCCGCAGCCGCGAGATTCACAAGCCTGCCTTCCGCGAGAAGGTATATCTTCCTCCCGTCCCTGAACGTGTATTCCTCCACGTTGTCTCTTATGGTTTTCTTGCTCTTTGAAATCTTTTCGAGTTCTGGCATATCTATCTCCACGTTAAAATGGCCTGAGTTCGCGATTATCGCTCCGGATTTCATGTTTGCCATATGTTTCCCGCTGATTACATTCTTGTCCCCTGTGGCTGAAACGAAGATATCCCCTATTCTCGATGCCTCTGACATCGGCATCACGGAAAAACCATCCATCACCGCTTCCAGTGCTTTCAGGGGATCCACTTCCGTTACGACAACATTCGCTCCCATGCCCCTCGCTCTCATTGCAATCCCTCTCGCGCACCACCCATAACCGACAACCACGAAGTTCTTTCCAGCTATGAGGACAGAGGTTGCTCTCAGAATCCCGTCTATTGTGCTCTGGCCCGTCCCGTAGCGATTGTCAAACAAATATTTCGTGTACGCATCATTCACTGCTATTATGGGGTATTTCAAAGCGGAATCCTTTTCCATTGCCCGGAAGCGGATCACGCCTGTCGTTGTTTCCTCGGTTCCTGCAATTATCTTGTTCAAGAGCTCTTTCTTCCTTTCATGGATTCTCGTGACCAGATCCCCGCCGTCATCCATTGTTATATCCGGGTTGAAATCAAGGACGCTGTCAACACACCAGTAGTAATCCTCGGTCTTCACGCCCCTCCAGGCAAAGACGTTTATACCTTCCTTCACCAGAGCAGCCGCAACATCATCCTGCGTGCTCAAGGGATTCGAACCGCAGAGCGCGACCTTTGCGCCTCCCGCTTTCAATGTTTTCATGAGGACCGCGGTCTCCTTGGTTACGTGCAGGCAACACCCGATCGTTATCCCCTTCAGGGGTTTCCCTTTTTCAAACCTCTTCTTTATGTTCATGAGAACGGGCATGTGATCCTCTGCCCAGCGGATTTTCATCGCGCCTTCCTTCACCAGCTTCATGTTCTTAACCTTGCTCATTCCAATCACCTGAAAATGAATTTTTACATTTTAGTTTGGTAATATAAATATATAACTATGCTGAAGCAGACGAAGGAAATGCTGGAGGCGTTGAAAAAAAGGGAATCCTTTGACGAACCGGTGAAGGAGATAAACCTGATCCAAACGCACATATCCTGGGTCTTCCTGACAGGGAATTTTGTCTACAAGATAAAGAAGCCCGTGGATTTCGGATTCCTGGATTTCACAACGCTTGAAAAACGGAAAAAGTTCTGCAGGAAGGAGCTCGAGATAAACCGGATGTTCTCCCCTGAAATTTACCTAGATGTCCTGCCCGTGAACAAATTCGACCACTCTATCAAGATAGTCGGCCCGGGGGAGACAATCGATTACGCGATCAAAATGAAGCAGCTCCCTCAGGAGAACCTGATGGACAGGCTTCTGGACAAAAACGAGATAGAAACGAAAACCATTGACAGAATAGTGGATATCTTAACGGAGTTCTATTCAAAAACCCAGACCTACCGGGACCCCCATTCGGTAGGCTCATTCGAGACAGTCAAATTCAACTGGAGGGAGAACTTCAAGCAGACCAAGGATTTCATAGGAAAAACGATTGACCAGGAAACATTCGAAACGATAAAAAATAAGGCCGAAAACTTCATGGAGAAGAACAGAGATTTGTTCAGCAAGCGCCTTCGCGAGGGGAAAATAAAGTGGTGCCACGGGGACCTGCACTCGGGAAACATTTTCGTTGTAGGCGAGAGGATATACGTGTTCGATGCGATCGAGTTCAACGAGCGCTTTGCGTGTTCGGACATAGCGAACGATATCGCCTTTCTCTCAATGGATTTGGATTTCCGCCACAGAAAATTCCTCTCGGACTATTTCATAAAGAAATACATCGAGAAGAGCGGGGACAGCGAGATCCTCCAACTCCTGGATTTTTACAAGTGTTACAGGGCGTATGTCAGGGGAAAGGTTCTTGGATTCAGGATAGACGACCCGAACATCCCAGATTCCGAAAAGAAAGAAGCGGCGAACACCGCGAAAATTTACTTCCAGCTCGCCCTCGAGTACGCTAAGAATTTCTAGGTTTTCTTTTTCTTCTTTAACACCCCGTTCAGGGATTCCTCCCCGTAAAGGGTTTGCTCGTAAAGTTCAGGGTATTTCTCAAGCATTTCGCTCCCGTCGAGATTAGGATTGCTTAATTCCCAAACATACGAGCTCTTCTTTTTGTCAAAGGTCTTTTTTATAAACCCGGTTTTTTCAAGAATAACCATGTTCGGGACGAGACTTTCAAGGTTCCTTGGAGATTTGTCCGCAACGTGGTTTATGATCTCGTTCGTGGTCACAGAACTGTTCTGTTTCTCCATGAGTTCCTTCAGCAGATTCAAGGTTATTACAGGCATAATCATACCGCCTTTATGAATTCGCAGCTCGGATCAACTTCCACGAAATGGTGGGCTTTACCTTCCCTGAATTCTTGACACTGGTTCTCCGGAAGGTTGTCAACCGGTTCTCTAGGATCGTGTGCGACATCGCACACCCAGTCCTCAATTATCCAGTTTCCACCACCTTGGGTGTCTGAGAGGCAGGGACCGTCTGAAAGCTCTAACAATCTGGACAACCCTTTGCAGAGTTCAATGCATTCAGATTTGGCTTGTTCACTTACGGGGGGTTCCCCTCCCTGCTGGGTACATCCAGAAACAAGTAGAATCCCTACCAACAATATAAAAACCCACTTCAAACAATCACCCTCCATTCAGATTTTATTTTCTAATTTAAAATGTTTAAGCAATCTTGAAGTAAACCCTGCGGTTGTTCTTGCCCTTGTTCTCCGCCTTGAGGAATTCTATTTTCCCTATCTCCTTCGTTGATTTCACGTGCGTCCCCCCGTCAGCTTGTATGTCAAAATCCCCTATCTCCACTATCCTCAGTTCCTTTATGTTCGGGGGCAGGGCGTTTGCAAGTTTCGTGATGTTCTCTATTTTCATCGCCTCTCCCCTTGGAAGGAAATACATTTTGACTTTGAGATCTTTCCCTGCAATTTCGTTCGCCTTTGCGAAATACTCTGACATCTTCTCCCTGTCAAAGTTCTCAATGCTGAAGTCTATCCTCGATTTGTCAAGATTCAGCTGGTTCCCTGTTATCAGCGCTCCCGAATCCTTGTGGAAAACCTCGGAAATCAAGTGGGCTGCTGTGTGCATCCTCATGAACGTGTATCTCCTTTCCCAGTCTATCACCCCTTTGATTACATCTCCCTCCTTCAACCCTTCCTTCGAGACCTCGTGGGAGATCTTCCCTGAGAACTTCCCCACGTAAACAACCGGATACTCCGCACCATCCTTTATAAATTTCCCAGTGTCGTGCGGCTGCCCGCCGGAATTCGGGTAGAAGGCGGTCTTATCAAGCACAACGAATAATTTGTCCTCCCCTCCCTCGGTCACGCTCTCCACCCTCGCCTCGAATTCCTTCAGGTACGAATCATCCATGTAAAGCGCGTTCATATTTTCACCTCTATCAAAATGGAAGAATAGCGGGGAGAGGAGTACCACCTCCCGAAGAAGGTTTTGATCCGATCCCCAGTTCAAAATTGATTTTGGAATTTAAAAATATTGAGAGAGAATTAATGAGTAATCTCTTCAGATCTCTGATCTAATGGAGGATTATTTTCTACCATTCTCTTATTAAATAGAGTCTTTAGGCCCTGTAAAATCCTTATTCGTTCTGGTGTGTATATTTCCTCAATCAATTGTTTTTGAGTGTACGTTTCATCAGAACCTTTTTTTATTACCAGTTCTCCTACCATTTCTTTGTCGATATTTAACCAGCCAATTTCCGATTTCAATGCTAACTGCATCACATAGTCATTTTTTTTAGATTTTGCCCTCAGAAATTCTTCTCTGAATTCCTTCACGAATATAGACTTTAACATGGGATGTAAACTACTTTCTAGAATTTTAGCAGTGTGCCTGTAAAGATTATTGTAAATATTAAGCCATTTTTTGAGGGGTAGTGATTCATTTTGTACTGATTGTGTGTATCGTTCATTATTCATGTATCCTCTCGACATTTTATCACTTCTCTATTATCTCTTAGTAGTAACATATTTAAAGCTTTTCTTGATGAAAGGATAGCGGGAGGTGGATTTGAACCACCGACCTCTGGGTTATGGGCCCAGCGAGCACTCCAGGCTGCTCCATCCCGCTATACTGTAATAATAGAAAGAACAAGTTTTTATAAATATAAAGCTAGAACCTCTCCCAGCGGATCACGTCTTCCATGCTCTTTTTATCATGAGGTTCCGGGTTCTTTTCGAAATAACCGAGCGGAATGAAGCAGACGATCTCGTAGTCTTCAGGGACGTTTAGGAGTTTTCTCGCTCCCTCAACGTCTTTTTTCAGGGCGGCGACGTAGCACGATCCTACCCCCAGGGATTTCGCGGAAAGCATGATGTTCTCGGAAGCCAGACAGCAATCCTCCACATGCCTTTTCACATCCTTCCTCCCGCAAACGACAACACACGCCCCTGCGTTTTTTATGAAAGGGCCCCAGTTAACGATTTCAGAAAGCTCCGAGAGGTTTCCCTTCTCCGTGACCACAAGAAAGACCCAATGCTGGATGTTTCGGGCGGATGGAGAGAGCCTTGCGCAGTCTACAATCTCCTCTAGAACACGCTTTTCTATCGGTCTGTCAGTGAATTCCCTTACGCTCCTCCTGTCCTTGACAATTCCTAAAAAATCGTTCATCTTCCCGCCTTTTGCTCGAATTTATCGTAGAACTTTCCCATCACGTATCCGAACACGAGGAAGAATATGATGTTCAACGGGGTGAGAAGGACGAATCTGGTCTGGATCATGAATATCCCTCCTATCACACCCTGGTAAGCGAATTCCCCCAGGACGACCGCTACTGCGAGGAGGATGCACAAGAACAAACCCTTTCTTTTCGAATCCTTTCCCATGAGTTCGTTGTACATCAAGGCGAATATGAAGGAAACGATTATCCCCGCTATTATCCCACCTATTATGGATCCAGGTATGGCGGAGATCATCCCGATATCCGCGAGCTGTTCAACTGTTATCGGAATCTCCAAGTTAGAGGGTAGCGAGCTTCGGATGAGTTCAATTATCTGCTCCCTGTAAAAAACAAAGCTAAGAACTGAAACTATCCCTTGCAGAATCCCGTAAATACTCCCTGAGACGGCGCCTGTCTTGAAAATCCTTCCGAAATCCATGAATATACTTAATTTTCGTATATTTATTGATTCGCCTTAATAGAATAAAATATGAACAGAAAGGGACTGTTTCCTTTGTGGTTCACCGCGATTTTAGGGGTTTTGTTCCTCGCTGTCGGAGCGTATCTGGCGATAGTGCTGTTTACGAATCCGGTAGCGCTGTTGGTAGGGATAGTGCTGTTAATAATAGGAATTTTAATGATAATAATAGCCGCAATTCTCGGTTAAAATGGATATTGATTGTATTTCACATAGTGATTGAATAACACGATGCTTTCAACGTCAAAAATTATATCGGAGAATTTCGTTCTCATGTCAATAATGAGATCCTGTAGTTTTTTCTGATCCTCTATTTCATAGATGATTTCGAAGTTCCACTTCCCAACCGTTTCAATGTAAAAGATGATGTTCGGATGGGCCTGGCAGTATGCGAAAAGCTCCTTCTTTCTCTCTTTCGTTAAATTACGCGTGTTGAGAAATAGCTGATAACTTTCGTATCCGAATTGTTGGCAATTAATCTGGGCTCCAAACCCTTGGATGATCCCCCTTCTCTCCAGTTTTTTCAAACGTGAGCTTACGGTGGAAAAAGGCTTCTTTATCCTTTTAGATATTTCAAGGGTGGATAATCTCACGTTATTCCCTATTTCCTTGAGAATCAGTTTATCAAGTTTGTCTAATTTCTCTGATTCAATATATTTCCCGAATCTCGGCGTTATTTTAGTAATGGCCTTCCTTTCTATCAGATAATCCCTTGGAAACTGAACGAGCTCGACCCTTATAGCGATGGTGAAATCTTTCATGACGTTGTTGTACTTAGTTGAAATCTCACCAAAAATTTCGTTAAAGTGAACCACATTCTTCGCCATGATCGCGAATGTTAGATCGAACTTCCCTCCGAACTCCGCTATCCAGTAAATATAATCGTGTTGTTTCAGCTCCTCGATTATGTTTTGCTTCTGCTCTTTTGTCACGTTCTGGAAGCGGGCGTAAACCGCATATCCGGTATAACCGATTTTCCCGAAATTGAGGAAAGTCATGTACCCTAAAATTATCCCTTTTCTTTCCAGTCGTTTTAATCGGTAGAATGTCCCCTCCTGACTCAGACCAACCTTTTTCCCAAGGGCAGAAGTCCCCAAACGTGCGTTAAGATCCATCTCATAGAGGATTTTCCTGTCCTTAACGTCCAATTTGTCCATATTTTATATATTATCTATATTATT
>JAZGEG010000080.1:0-3582 GCA_036478655.1 Candidatus Aenigmatarchaeota archaeon
GGTATCGGAACCGGGAAAACGTCTCCGCATGTTCTGATTGGTGGAGGCCTCGGGTTCAAATCCCGACCGGTCCATTCCCCAATTTTATCTACAGCAACAGCAAGAACTAGAGCTGGATTCTTTCTTCTTCACTGTCTTCTTGGCTTTCTTTTTCATGAATATTTATTGGGAGATTTGGATTTAAATAGGTTTATTCAAGAACTGAAAAATCCCATGATCTGCTCGATAAATCCGTTTATCGCGTCAAGGATCATCTCGAAAAAGTTCTTCTCCCTGAACTCGATGGTGTCCGAAACCTTGTAGGGCTTGCCCCCGATATCTGAGCAGGTTATTTCCATCGCGTATTCTCCGGGAGACAGGGAGAACTCAAGCTCATTTTCCCCGAAAATCGTATTTACCTTTTTCTCCTGTTCGCTGATTCGGATTGTCACGTTCTTTATCCTGGATTTACTCACATCGAGTTTCAGTGTTCCTTTCCCGTCCTCGTAACTTGTATCGTAATGAATCACGGGCTCTTCATAAACCTCGATTACCCTTGTCTCGGAAAGGTACGTTTCCGCCCCGGAAACTTCGATTTTGATCGTTTTCGTTCCCAGGGTCTGGAAGGAAACGGGGAGGGAAACAGGATGTTTCTTTTTCAGCATGAAATTAGCAAGGTTATCTTCTCCGCCAACTTTTACGTTCAACCGGATGTTTTCCTCGGCCTTCCCCTTGTTGACTATGTAAGCGGAGATGTTCTTCCTTTCTCCAACCTTTAGATATTCCGGCGCGAGGAAATCTTCGATTGTGATGGAAATTTCGCTTTTGACCTCATATTCGAGTTTCGCAACTTCTCCTTCAGAAGTGTAAGCCACGACGGAGTTTTCCCCTAATTTTTTCGGGACGAATGTGAAAGATGTCATGAAATCCCCCGGACCGACCAGGTATTTTTTATGTTCATTTTCTGCGACTATCCCGACCCAGGATTCTTCCACTAGCTTCTCCACTTTCAAATAAACAGTCTGCTCCTCCCCGAGTTCCAGCACTTCTGAAGAGATTCGGGCGGAAAGTCTTTGCCCTTCTCTTTCGCCATACTGTGTCTTCACGGTCGCATTTATCGATCTCAAAGCAAGGGACCTCGAGTTCAGCATAAGAGGACAGGTGAAAATAAAATTTTTCGGGAGGTTTGTGTTTATCTTTATCTTCCAGTAAACCTGCTCCTTCTCCCCGGGCCTGAGCAAAACGCTTTTTTCCTTTTCTTCCACATCCACAGGATAGTGTTCCCCCGCGCACGGCTCAAGGACTAACCTACCCACCATGAATTCATCAGGAACTATGGTTAGAACGACTATTCCCTCGTCTCCTTTCCTGAAGTTTTCGCTCGAAATCGTCAGTTCATACTCTTCCTCCCTTTCAACCTGGGAATATGAAATGGTTGAGAGAGTTATGTCGTCTGTCCATTCTTTGTCCTTCAAATTGTATCCGTAAATCTCCATGTTATTTTTAACGTAATTGTCCGCATGGTTCCCGAACTTCAAATGCGTGGCGTCCAGATACCCTATTTCTAGCCATAATGGATCGACAGGAACCCACTTGCCAAGATACGCCTCTGCGTAGGCATGCCTTTCCCATCCCCTTTCACCGTAAGAAAATCCCGAAACAAATTTTGAAGGGATTCCTATGGACCTCGCTAGAGCAATGAAGAGCGTTGTATATTCTGCGCACACCCCTTTCTTTCCGCTAAGGACCGTGAGTGCGTCAATGTTTTTATCCGAATAGGAAAGGTCATAACTCAGGTAGTCATAAACCCACATCGCGAGTTTTGCGACCTTCTCGAAATCATCCTTCGAACCCTCTGTTATTTCCTCCGCGAGATTCCGAAATTCCGGATCGGAGGATTGTATGTTTTCGGTTGGCTGGAGATAGATTTCCACATCATCAGGGATCACGTAAGAACTCGGAAGGGAAGTGAGGTGGTTTGCCCGCGACTTTACGATTCCGGACACGCTGTAAGAGAAGCTGTTACCCGGGTTTTCCTGTTCTACAACTCCTATCTCCGTCCCCAGCTCATCCTTAATCCTTTTAACTTCCATCTCAACATCCTGCCTCCCGTCATCCTGGGGTATGCCGAAATTTACCGTGATCTTAGTCGGTTCCCCGTCCGCAGTTATGAGTCCGTATTGAAGGATTTCAACGGCTAGCTCACCGACTCCCGCGGGGTTTTCAAGAACCTCGTCCTCTATCCCTATAGCTTCTGTATTGGGTAAAAGGGGAATGCAGATTATGAAAATTAGGAATAGAAAAATTATTAACTTTCGGATCATTTCTTATCCCTTCTGCTAACCCATATCTCCTCGAAAATCTTTTCCTGCCTTGCCTTTACCTTTTTCTGCTGTTCGAGATGGACCAGAGGGACGAAGTTGCTGACTACCTTTTCCCTGTCCCACTTGCCAACGAGCTTTGAGAATTCGACTTCCCTCTTATTTATCCTCGAGAGAAGGGAATTTATCTTCTCGTAAAGCGTTCGTATCCGCTCATTTATGTTGTCTCCCGAGATATCTATGTCCTTCCTGAGCTTGTTCTTTTTCTTCACCTTCCTTTCATGCGAACTCATGACCCTTTTGAGTGCTTTCACAAGCTCGGTCACAACAACCCCCCTGACAGGCTCTCTCCTCGGTGGGATTGTTATGGGGCTTATCTCGAATGGTTCTTCCCCCTCCTCGATTTCGAGGGCTTCCTGCATTTCCTGCTCTGCCTCTCCTGTGACCTGCTCCTTGAACGCCCGTAGGTAATCCGATTTTATTTTAAGGAGAACGGCGGCGACCATTATATACTTGGCAGGTATGCGGAAATCCATCTCCTCGAGGGTATGGAGATATTTAACAAAACCATTTGATAGCTTAGAGATGTCAAGATCCCATGGGTTCAGACCCTCCCATGCGATGATCTCGTAAATGATCTGCTCCCATGAGTATTCAGACGTTATGAAATCGAGAATTTTCTTTTCATCCAACATTGTCTATCTGTTTATTATTATCATGTAAACAAGTTTATTAAGGTTGAGTTTTTGAATGGTTTTTGATATAACTAATTTAAATCAGGAAATCAAATTTTCAAATTCTATTTGAAAGGTTTGGATTATGGCTGGGGTGACGAAGGAGAAAGTGCTCGAAGTTCTCAAGAATGTGGTGGATCCGGAAATAGGGATAAATATAGTGGATCTTGGCTTCATTTACGGGGTGGAGATCAAGGGGAATAAAGTGAAAGTACGAATGACCTTGACAACTCCTGGCTGCCCAATGCATAGCATGTTCGTCCACGAGGTCGAGAATGCCTTGAAAGCAACATTCGACAACGTGGATGTTCAGGTGGAAATGGTTTTTGATCCTCCATGGACCCCTGAGAGGATGAGCAAGGATGCAAAAAAAAAGCTTGGCATTAAGTAAGAAGGCCGAAAACATAATTCTGGACAGGGTAAAGGATAGACTGATTGATATCGTTTACAGGGCAGATAACGCCGAAGATTTCGCGGAAATTGCCAAGGAAAAATTCAATTATTTTTATGAGAGCCTGGTTTTTTCCTCCCTGGATTTAGGAGTGAAC
>JAZGEG010000081.1:0-3369 GCA_036478655.1 Candidatus Aenigmatarchaeota archaeon
TTACTTGGATCTGCTTCTCTTCTGGTTATATTCACACCGCTTTTCATTTTTCTTAATGTTTGGGAACTAAAAGCTATTGAGGAACCAGAACTCTTGAAACGGCTGGGTCAAGATTATATTGAATATCGAAAAAGGACACCTATGTTTTTTCCGGGCTTTGGGATAATATTTAAGAAGAGAAACAAGGGAAACCTAACTCCATGACGAGGACGGACATGTAAAACCTGGACGGTTTTGGAATCCGTCGCTCCTTATCCCCCTGAACAGATGAGCTAGAAATGTTTTGTCATTCCAAATAAATTTCTACTCAATCTTTGCTGGTCTTTCTTTCACATAAGCATACAATAATTGATCTATTACTTTGCCGTCTTTAAAAGCACTGCATCGCATTCTTCCTTCTAAAATATATCCTGCTTTTTCTAACGCACGAAAAGAGGCATGATTCCATTCGAAAGGAAGGGCATATACTCGAAAGAAATTATGGGTTTCAATAGCATGTCTGGTAACTGCGCGCAGTGCTTCAGTCATTATGCCTCTGTTCCAAAATTTTTCCCCTAACCAATAACCTATTTCTGCAATAAATCGCTCCACATCATGTTGTAAAGAATGACCTATACTTCCAATGGCTTCATTATTTTTTGAGATACAGAATAATGTTTCAGGCTCTTTTGATTTAGCGAATTCGATAAATTTGTATGCATCAGAAAGAGTATAGGGATGGGGAAAAGCGTCTCGAAGATTTATCCATATTTTTCTATTATTTGCATGATAGGCAAGAGATTCGGCATCTTCTTCTCGCCAGCTTCGAATGACGCAGTTCTTTAATTTTATATTCATTTTTTCTCTTCAATTTATACCGAATTATATACCTAATAATTTCTTTATAATATACAAAATAAGTATTTCAGTGGATAGCGCTTTCGGAAACTCTTACCGCCATATAAAAACTTCTTTCGCATTCTCCCGTAATAAAAAGTAGTGGTTCGCCTTTTAATTTCTTGCGTATTTTGTGATAAAAGGATAACAAAAGAGGATTGACAAATAAAGAATTCATCTCCCGTATATAAAGGAGGTACAATGGGCAATAAAATAAGTATGAATCGTCGGGACTTTTTGAAATTTTCCGCATTTGGGGCCATGGGAGTAGGTGTCTCCAGCCGAGGTAATTATCTCAAATCCGAAAAACAGGCCGAAAGCAAGTCCCTGAAAATTAAGGAATATCGAACCCTGGGCCGCACAGGCTTCAAATCATCAGATATCGGGTTTGGCACTGCCAGTTTGACCGATGAAGCTGTACTTTCCACAGCCCTGGATATGGGCATCAATTATATCGATACAGCACCGAATTATTCCCGTGGAAAAGCCGAGAGAATTGTCGGATCTGTCATTAAAAACCGCGACCGGAAGTCTTTCTTCATCACGACCAAGGTGTTCTGGATGGGAGTCAAGATTACGAAGGAATGGATCAAGGATATGTTTCACAAAAGTCTAGAAAGACTTCAGACGGACTATATCGACTGTTACATGATTCATGGTGCAGACATGGAAAAAGTGAAAAGCGAGAAGTTTCACACAGCCTATAAAGAGCTTAAGGCTGAAGGAAAAGTCCGGTTCTGCGGCCTTTCCAACCATGGCGTTCAGCAAGGGGAAACCCCTGAAAGGATGGATGATGTGATTGGAGCTGCGGCTGAAGACGGCCGGTTCGATGTGGTGCTGTTTGTCTATAATTACCTGCAGCGGGAAATGGGGGAGAACGTCTTAAAAATCTGTCAGGAAAAGAACATCGGAACCACTCTCATGAAAACCAATCCCGTCTGGGAGTATACCGAATTTAAAGAGTATATGGATGGTCTGGTAGAGTCCGGAAAGGAAGTCCCTGATTGGCTTAAAAAGAGGGTTGCCCTCTACAAAGAAAGAGTTGACCAATCTGGGGGCTTCAAGAAGAAATACAATCTCAAGACTAATGACCAGGTAAGAGATGCGGCGATCAAATTCGTCCTCAGCCATCCTGGTGTCAATACTGTAACATTTTCGTTCAGTAATTATAATCAGATCAACTCCTTCATAGCTCTATCAGGGGAAAAGCTTAAGACTTCTGAGAAAAGGATGCTTTCCGATTATGCCTCGACAACGGGGAGGTTTTACTGCAGACATGCATGCGGGGAGTGTGAGTCGCATTGTCCCCATAGGGTGCCCGTCAACACGATCATGCGCTATAACCACTATTTCAGGACCCAAGGCCGGGAGAAGGATGCGCTTGAAAAATACGCCAATCTTCCCGGATCCAAGGCGGATTTGTGTGAAAACTGCTCAGGATACTGTGAGAAAGCCTGCCCTTACGGAATTCCTATCCAGGGGCTTTTAACGCTGGCCCACCAAACCCTTACGATTTAGAAAATATCTTCGGGATTATACTGCTAGGGCTATCTTAAAGGCGGTCCCTCCGGGAACTCTCCCAAGAATCGATCTAACTTTCATTTTTTGAATTTATGTTTAGTACAATTATTATTGGTGGATTTCGCATTTCATATGGTGAACATGGGATCACTTCCTTTTCTCAAATAATTCAGGCGTCATACCAGGTGGTTTTTGACCGAGATAAGAGTCTTTCAGCACAGGAAAAGAGTGTTGTTCTGCTCTTTTTCTAACGATTGTATAAGATCGCCTGATGAAAGACAGCTGGGCATGATGAATCTTGCCGTCATCATCACGGGTGAATATCAAGGTCCAGGGCGCCTGTTTGAAATAAAAGAAGTCCTTGGCCGCGGGATAGATCTCATCGGGTCCGAATTCCATGATTTTAAGCCGATTGCCTTCTCTCCAAATTTCAAGGATCAAATAATCCCCGATATAGTATTTTCCGATGTATTCATCCAGTTCTTTGGGTGATAGCTCGATGGGATTCGGCTTCTTGAAATAAAGGTACTGAGGCGTCCTGCCCATGTTGTCTTTCTCGGTCATGGACAGGCTCCTTTTCCCGAGCATCTCTATGACGTTGTCGTGCCCGCTGCGGTACGCATAGTGCATGGCCGTCCAGCCTTCATTAGTCTTAATCATCGGGTTTGAGCCGTGATCCAGAAGATATTCAACCACATGAATACATCCCCGCCAGATAGCGGTATGCAATTCGGTCATGCCCCATTGATTCCTGATGTTGAGTTTGGCACCTTTTTCGACCATCAGTTTGATGATCTCCACGTTATCATGATGCACAGCCCAGTTGATTTGCGTCCCCTCGTCTCCTCCGGCTACATTCAGATCCGCTCCCTTTTCGATCAAATACCTGGCGACATCCCAATGGGCGCGCATACAGGCCCAGTGAAGAGCCGTATATTTATTTTCGTCTGTCGCATTGAGTTTCGAAGGATC